>CAYXVH010000139.1:0-3575 GCA_964468615.1 uncultured Thiotrichales bacterium
CTTGAGCAGTTGCAAATGGCTTACGATAAGTTGGGTAACGGTAACGCAGAAGTACTGGCCATTCCTATGCACGACCTAGATTCAGAAGATCTTGCAGAAATTACAGCAGATATTCCCTTTCCGGTTGTAACGCAAGGCGCAAAGGAAATTACACAAAGTTACATTTTATATCGTAGGACACTTGGGCGGCCTGATCTTCTTGGTGATGGATCTGTTCCTGATCATTTAGAATTATTAATAGATCGTTTCGGATATTTACGGGCACGCTGGATTCCTCTGGCTGATGGGGATGGCTGGACGAATATGAATTTATTGATGAAGCAGGTTGCACAACTAAAGCAAGAAAAAGAAATCCTGCCACCACCAGACGATCATGTACATTGAGTAATCGTACAGATTAATGTCCGATTCAATTGTTTAGGAGAAATAAATGAATAAATCGATAATTTTTTTTCTGGCGTTTATTTCGTTAATTTTATCGCCATTATCCTGGTCTCATACTGACGAGTATTTTGATTCAATTGCCGCACCTCATGGTGGGCAAATGCGTATGGCCGGACCCTATCATATGGAAATTATAACTAAGGGCAAAGAGATTGTTTTGTATGTAACAGATCATGCAAATACCAAAATTAGTATTGACGGGGGAATAAGCAAAGCAAGATTCGAAACCGGAAAAACTAAAACAACAGTCAAATTACAACCAGCAGGCGATAATGTATTCAAGGGAACAGGTGATTTCATAGTTACTCCCAAAACCAAGATTGTGGTTTTTATTAAGCTACCCGAACAAGAGGCGCAGGCTGCAAGTTTTGCTCCGCTAAAGCCGGCAGAAAAAAGTAAGCAATCAAAAGAGCCGTCAGATAGTCATGCTGATTTTCACGATCAGCACGGCGATGATCACAGCGATCATCATAAAATGCACCAGCACGGTAATGATCACAGCGATCAACATGGTGATGACCATGGTGGTCATCACTAAACATAATATTAAACGTAAAGCTGTAGAATTAAACAGGTCTACAAAGCTAATAAAGTAAACTCGTTAAATATTCTAACGAAATGCTACAACTAGACAGAAGTTTATTAATAGATATTGTATTAATGAATTGCTTTGTCAGCTAGCGCTGCTTGCCGGCCCCTTTTTACATTTATACCCATTAATATCAATAAGCCAATAATAAAATAGATGCCAGTAATTAACATCGCAAGGCGATGATCGCCGTTCGATATCCAGCTTACCAGCCCATATGTTATTGGGCCAATTATCGATGACAGTTTAACTGCCAGCCCCCAAAGTCCAAAAAACTCAGCACGTCGCAGTAATGGACTAAAATAGCCAACTAAGGCACGGCCTGCAGACTGAGACGCGCCTAAGCACAAACCAGCAATATTAGCAGCAAACCTGAACATGGTGCGATCTTCTGCCCCCCAGGCGAGCAAGACCATTATTATCCAGCCAATGAGAGTTAGTGCAATAGTTGGGATGTGACCAATTTTATCCTGAATATTACCAAACACGAATGCCCCCAGTGCCGCGGTAATATTCACTAAAACTACCAGTAAGATGGTGTCATCATGATCAAAGCCCATTACTTGCTGTGCATAAATCGCTGCGATCACAACCACAGTTTGGATACCTGCCTGATAGGATATCAGGCAGATCAGAAAGCGTGTTAAATCACGAAAACTTCGTAATTGTTTAATGGTGTTACCTAGTCGTGAAAATACCTCACTAACTACACTATGGTTGTGTAGAAGTGGTTGTGGATGTGCCCTCTCTCTCAAATAAAGAAATGTCGGGGTACAGGAAATAGCAAATAAAGAAGCGGTTATTAGCAGTGTTACTGGTACGAATTGTTCAGACTGCTGTCCTTGTTCTTGTGCCCAAATCACATAAGCAAATGAACAACCTAAACTTACTATGCCACCAATATACCCAAGGCTCCAGCCCCAGCCCGATATTTTTCCAAGGGAGTTACTTTTCGCAATCTCGGGTAGAAAAGCAGCAATTAGATTTTCGCCGCTACCAAAGAAGAAATTCGCAAAAATCACAAGAAATATTGCTAGCCATAAATCTCCCGGACCCACAAAGGAAAGCAGTAAAGTGAAAAAAATACAGCCAATAGTAGTGATGAACAGTAGACGCTTTTTAGCAGCGTAGGCATCAGCATATATACCTAGAATTGGTGCAGTTATAATAATAAGCGCATATGAAACTGCAAGCGTTGCTGTCCAGGCAAATGTCCCCCAATCCTGATTATTAGCTACTACGCTGACAAAATAAGCATTGAATATTGTTGTAATGACAACAGTAGTATAGCCAGAGTTTGCAAAATCGAACATTGCCCATGACCAGACTTCTCGTCGGTCTACATTATCGGCAAGATGTATAGATTTGTCTTTTGAGGTCACTAGGCTAATAAAATCAAGTTCTGCATTAATCTGTTATTAGTATAAATATCGATTGCTAATCAAGGTGCTCAGTTATATCACTTATTATAATTTGTAGATTTTAAGCTTCAGATCACAAAATTTTTGTCGTAATAATCATTATCGGGTCAATAGATCTGAATGTCAGGCAAATACGTGAGCTTCATAAGAAGAGAAGTGTAGAAGGCATTATCGTATGTTAACACCACACAAATTTTCGATTCATGTTTTAGGTGCCTGAGCAAAAGATAGCAATATAGTATGTATTAATGAGGGGCTAAGCATGAATTTAAGCATGGAAAATCAAATATTTGAGGACGTTAGAATACCATTGTTATGGGGTAAGCGAGCAATCTTGGAAGACAAAATAGGTCGTATTTCAATTATATTACTTGATGGCAATAAAGCAGTTTTAGAGGTTTTGGGGAACGAACCTACTTCAAATATACAATATGAAACCATAGAAGATGGCTTTAAGGTAATTCACAATGGACAAGATCTCTATAGTTTTAATAGGGAGAGACGTGTCATAACCGGACATTCACAAAAACTTCCTGAGTGCGAAATTCGTGGCAGCGGTATTCGGATTGGAAGCAATGTTCTTTCAAGGAACAAGGCTATAGAATTTGGTGTGGGTGTTGAAGTATACGAACAAAGAATTGTAATGGGAAACAGTCTTCCCAGAGGATTAGCCAGGTTAGTTGCGTAAACCTTATATTTGGAACTCAAATAAGAGAAGGGGGGCTTAGAGAATATTTTTTAAGTCCTTCTCTCTGATTTGTCCCAAAGCTCCTGAGGTTTTTTGTTTTCTACTTTCATGTTTACCCGTTCAAATTTTAAAAGCGGAATATTTCCTGATGGTCTGATCGGATTAATAACCATCTTTACGATAGCCATGTGATCATAATCTATGGCTAAAGCATGATCTTCACCATGTGGATCATTCTTTAATTTATCCCCAACTAAGATTCTGAATATTTTTTCTTCAGAATAACCAATTTGTTGCTCACCACTATTTTCCCATCGAGAAAGCGTTTCAGGTCTTACGCTTATAGTTTTAGCAAGGTCTTTAGCGGATAACCCGGTTGATTTACGAAGAAATTTAACTTCTGATCCATTCAGTTTAGTGGGAAGCATGACTC
>CAYXVH010000140.1:0-3002 GCA_964468615.1 uncultured Thiotrichales bacterium
CACTCGTTAAACCCGACATCTGGTCTTTAGTCAGCTCCTCAACCTTATTAGATGCATCATTCATCGCTGCAGCAATTAAGTCTTCCAACATATCTTTATCGTCTTTCAACAAACTATCATCAATCTGGACTCTGCGAACCGCATGCTTACCTGTCATAGTAACTTTAACCATACCGCCACCTGCTTGCCCTTCTACTTCTATATTCTTTAGTTCTTCCTGCGCCTTTTGCATGTCTTCCTGCATTTTCTGCGCTTGCTTCATTAAGTTGCCAATGCCACCTTTCATAATTTCACCTATTTATTTCAACTATTAGTTCATAGAATTAATGGTTAATGGGTTTCACAAACCGATCAGTTTGACGTTATACGGGCTTAACTGATCCCTCAATAATTTCTGCGCCAAATTGTGACTTCAACGCTTTAACCGCTTCATCTGATTCAGCAGTTTTCTCTGCTTGTGATTGTATTTTTTCTTTTGCTCGATCTTTCTTTTTAGCTGGAGTTTCAAGTTCATTAGAAGAAATATCGATATTTAATCTAAGCTCGGTGCCAAAATATTCTTGTAAGGCTTTTTCTAATCTTTGACGAGCACCTTTAGTAGCAATTCCTTCGTGTTGATGCGCTAGATGTAATGTAATTTCTTCACTCTCTATAGACTCTATACTGCAATTAGATGCAAGCGAATAGGAAACCGCTTGCAAACCAAGTTTCTCAACTAGCGTGGACCATTCTTCATGATTTGAACTTAGATCTTTCAACGACGTATTACTTTTATTCTCTTGTGCTTTGTTAGCTTCCGCGCTTTCTGTTATTTTTTCTGTTTTCTGTGCTGAAGAACCAGTCGGAGTAGACTTTGTTGAGACAGGTTTGCCTGTAGAGGCTGCCGAATTGGATGTATTACTTAGCTCACCACACCCCGCTGGTTTAAACGAAAGCATACGCAAAAATGTCATTTCTAATGCACTTTGAGGTGTGGTAGATAAATATAAATCTCGCTTACCCATTAACGCAATTTGATAATACAACTGAACATCTTCTGGACTAAAGCTGCTAGTTAATTCTTTTATAAGTGCTGCATCAAATTCTAAAGTCTCTAGCATACTTGGCACAGCCTGAGACAAGGCTACTTGATGCAAAACTTCGATTATATCTGCAAACAGCCCATTAAAATCTGCCGAGAGTTGCGCTAACTCTTGTGTAGCTTGCATGATTGCCGCTGCATCTGCATTTGCTAATGCTTGCATTAACGTATGCAAATACTCTCTAGGCACGGTGCCCAACATTTCATGTATCGCAACATCGGTTACATTGCCATCACTATATGCAATCGCCTGATCTAATAAGCTTAGAGAATCACGCATACTGCCATCTGCAGAACGTGCTAATGCATGCAAAGCGGTTTTTTCAAATGCAATCTCTTCTGCTTGTAAAAGTTTTTCTAACTGCGTTGTAATAGCATCATCTGAAAGTCGTTTAAGATTAAATTGCAAACAACGAGACAATACCGTAATAGGTAATTTTTGCGGATCTGTCGTCGCCAATAGAAACTTAACGTGTGGTGGTGGCTCTTCTAAAGTTTTTAACAAGGCATTGAAACTATGCCCAGACAACATATGTACTTCGTCAATTAAATAGACTTTAAAATTACCTCGTGTGGGACTGTATTGAACATTGTCCAGAAGCTCTCTTGTGTCTTCAACTTTAGTACGTGATGCGGCATCCACTTCAATCAAGTCAATAAATCTTCCCGCATCGATCTCTTCACATGCGCCACAGCTTCCACACGGCGAAGAAGTCATGCCTTGCTCACAATTTAAACATTTTGCGAATATACGCGCCAAAGTGGTTTTACCGACCCCTCTAGTACCAGTAAATAGATATGCGTGATGAATTCTTTCTTGGTCTAGGGCGTTTGCTAATGCTTTTACTACATGGCCTTGGCCGACAACCTCAGTAAAATTTTTAGGCCGCCACTTTCGGGCTAATGCTTGGTAACTCATGTATTAAAAGATTATAAATCGTCTATAAGATTGAAATTCAAGGTGTGCTATATATAAATACAAGGCGACCTGCGCCAGCAATCCCTATGCACCCGAAGCAACTGTTACCGTTGCTCCCTTCCAGGCCTGGCGGGGTTCACAGCATTTCGTCACAAGGGCACTGACACAGGCCGCAGCAAGACTATAGCTTACAGCTCGTCGTATTAAAACATAGCAAATATTGATTAAAGTATAACCAGACCTTTAAATTCGGATATAAAATAATACCTTACACTTGAAGGAGGATTTATGTCTTTTATAGTTCTGCTCTCACCTAGGAGAATATTTTCCAAAGCAAAAGCTCGAATAGGTAAGGCAAATTGGGAATTCTGGATAGGAAACTTTTTTATAGTTTTTTCTACCGTCCTGGGTGTGTACTTGGCGGCTCACGCAGCACTTGAGACCGCAATACAATTTGAAGCCGTAAGAGCAGATCGAGACAGTTACTACGTGCGAACTTCTCTGCATAATGAGCTTGAGCATAATATCGGCGTGTATGAGGAAATTATCAAAAATTATCGTGATGGTAAAAGTGGCTACAGTAAAAATAGTCAATGGCAAAATCACCCAGAATATTTTGTGTGGGAATCTCTCAAATCTTCGCCCGCATTATTAACAACACCACCTGAAATTTTAGCTGGGGTAACCAACTTTTATAAGTATTCAGGACTTGTTATAGAAAAGTTAAGCAAAAGAGGCCCAACAAACGAAACTATATATATAGCCAATAAATTTGATGAAAAAATAATTGAATTCAAAGAAAAAACTTTGCTATTACTTAAAAATAATCTTGATTCACTAAGAGAAGAGTTAATTGCACAACAAATCGAGCTACAATAAACGCTACTAAACCCGAAAGTTAAACCTATATATAAAGAAAACAACATGCCTTACGTAAATATAAAAGTAACAAAAGAAGGCGTGACTTCACAACAAAAGTCAGAGCTTATAGAAGGTGTAACA
>CAYXVH010000141.1:0-4930 GCA_964468615.1 uncultured Thiotrichales bacterium
GGCACACACTTTACAGGAACCTCAACTGTTGATGTTTTAGGTAGAACCATCACACATACCCATGATACAGGTGAACCGTCCAATGCTGATGCAGATATCAATGTGACAGATCTAGCTGACACAGTTGGGCAAAAGGAAGAAGCAGCAACTTCTGGAACTTCTGAAAGCATTATAGGTAAATTAGGAACAGACAAATTGGGTAGACTATTAGCACCAAGTACAGGGGCTAATTTAATTCCAACTGGTGGCGATGGGCGCGGTAATAGTTATTACGTAGCAGGCATAGGCTATTACGCGAATACACAAGATTTACGTACCGAAACAAACATGCCGGGTGAGCAAACGGTAACAACGTTTATGATCGATTCGCAAGAATACAATTCCAATCCAATTCTTGGGAATGTAAACCCACTTTGGTTAACAGGTAAGTATGGTGGCTTCGTCGATGAAAATAATGATGATACCCCACAAAAAGCAGAGTGGGATGCCGATAATGATGGTGTTCCTGACAACTACGTACTTGCAAATTCACCTAAAAAGATGGTTGATAAATTGCAAGAATCCTTTGATGAAATTGGTAAAGTTACCGAGGCATCAGGTTCTGCGGTTGCCATTAATAGCACGGTGTTGAATACCAACTCTCGAATTTATCAAGCTACTTTTGCGAGTACAGATTGGAGCGGTAATCTTAATGCCTTGTCATTAAATTTAGATGGAACCGTTAATACACAAGTATGGGATGCGAATTCAAAACTTCCTGCGCATACTGCGCGAAAAATTTATACCACGGTAGATGTAAGTGGTACCCCAACAGCAAAAACATTTACCGATGCAAATGTAACAATAGGCGGCTCTGGTAGCACCACCACTACAGCGGTTTTACCTGTCACAGGTGCGACAGCAACTGCAATTAGTGCCTGTAATTATGAAACTACAGGGCCAGCTTCTAAGGTGGTAGACGGTGATACTAATGGTAACTTTGCTGTTGCACCTGGCTCTGTAAACCATACTTGTGGATTCACTAATAATGATTGGGTGGATGTTGATCTGCAATCAGTACAAGATCTGAGTCATATCAATATTTATAATCGCACTGATGCAACCCATGAAAAACGCTTGAGTAATTCCATATTGATGGTAGCTGACACACCATTTTCCGGTAATGATTTAGCTACAGCCATAGCGAATGCCGATTTAGTCGCACAACTTACTGGTGAGCCTATTCGTATTAATGCAGGCTCCAGCGTTGATTTTACAGATGCTCAAGGTAGAGAGTGGTCATCAGATACTGCATATCTTCAACGTGGTGACGCTAATACGAATAGCGATAGTATTGCGAATACAAATAGTGGAGCGTTATTAGGTGATACGAGTGATGAATCGCTGTATCAATCTGATGTAGATAGAAATGGTGAAGTTAGATTTAATATCCCTATTTCAGATACAACTATTGATTACTTTGTAATACTGCATTTCTCTGATAGTTCAGGTGGGACTTCTCTTGTTTTGGATGTTGAGTTTGATAACAATCAAATAGCTTTAGATGATTATGATATAGGAGCGATTGGCCAAGATACGGCTCAGACAGTAGTACTTAAATATGGAGATGACGAAACAGTAGAAAGCGTTTTAGATCTTGATTTTCAAGAGGTATCAGGCGGCGACCCTCTAATCAATGCAATCGAAATTATTCCAGAAATTACTTCAAGCCTAATAACTCAGAATGTGGGGATCCCAGGGCGTTACATACGCTTACAAAAAGCAGGTAGCACTTTTACACCTTCACAGTCTGTTAACACAACACCGTTTATACATATTGCAGAAGTTGAGGCGCATGCAACTACGACCGTTACTACCGGTGGTGCGAGTAATACAGACATTGTTAACTATATTCGTGGGGATCAATCTAAAGAAGAAAGCCAAACTAACGGCATTTTTAGAGACCGCACCTACTTAATTGGTGATTTGGTCAACTCAACGCCAGTTACATCAAGCACAGAAAACTTTTTCTATGAAGACTTACCTGGAGGTGAAGGTAGTAGTTATGCAAGCTATTTGGCTAGCAAGATAACCAAATTCAAGTCTGGTAGTAACTTCTTTAACATCGTATATGTTGGCTCAAATGACGGCATGTTGCATGCGTTTCAAGATACCTATGACACATCACCAGGTGATGCCGGCAAGGAAATATTTGCCTATATACCTAGTCATATACACGGCAAGCTGGAGAATTTAACTAAACCTAATTACAACCACGAGTATTTTGTAAACGCTACCCCACATATAGCAGATGCCTATATTAGTAGTGCATGGAGAACCATGTTGATTGGCGCATTTGGTGCTGGAGCTAAGGGTTTATATGCGTTGAATATCACAGACCCAGTAAATTTTGCTACAACAGATGTGATGTGGGAATTCAAAGAGGATTCAGACGTTACAAATGGCAGTGATGAAATTGGCTATGTGCTTACTTCACCACAAGTGGTAAGGCTTAAGAACAATAAATGGGGGGTAGTGTTTGGTAACGGTTATAACAGTACTAGTCAACAAGCCCGATTATTTATTCTGGATGCGGCTGACGGTTCTATTATCAAAGTGATTAATACAGGTGTTGGTAGTTTCGCAAGCCCTAACGGATTATCTGAACCTATCTTAGTCGATGTGGATTTAGATGGTATCGTTGATAGAGCCTACGCAGGAGATTTACATGGCAAGATGTGGAAGTTCGATTTATCCAGTACCAGTGACTCAAATTGGAAAGTTGCCTTTGACTCTGTAGGTGATGGTACGGGAACCCCAATTCCACTATTTTCGGCAACTGATGCTAATGGAGTTAAGCAACCTATCACTAGTAAGCCTTCCATTGCTTACAACCCAGATGGTGGATTTAACGTAATCTTTGGTACGGGTAAATATCTTGAGATTGGTGACAATATTATTCCAAATAGCCCTGCACAAAACAGTGTGTACAGTGTTAACGATAGAAATGCTGCAATTTCTTCAGGTCGAAGTGCACTAGTGCAACAAGAAATTCTAGTTGAGCAAGATGAGTATGATGATAATGGCACCCCTGCAGATACGAGTGATGATGTGCTAACCAATCGTGTTCGAATTACCTCTAGCAATACAGTGAACTATGCTAGTAAGAACGGTTGGTATATGGATCTGTTGGCGCCAGATGGACCCGATACTGGTTCAGATCCAGACGCCTATGGCGAACGTGTTATCGCAAGACCATTAACAAGATTTGGTAGAGCAATTTTTACCACTTATACGCCTTCCGCCAGCCCTTGTGATGGTGGTGGTGTATCGCTGTTGATGGATCTTGATGCGCTTAGTGGAGCGAGATTAGGAGAATCAGTTTTTGATGTAAATGGTGATGGGTTTATCGATGCTAATGATTTAGTGATATACGGCTCTACCGGTACTGTTGTTTCGGGTATTTTTATAAAAGGAACGCTTGGACCACCAGCGACTATTTCATCATCTAGTGGTACATCTGAGTACAGAATTATTTCTGGTATCGATGGAAGCATTCAGAATGTAAAAGTAAGTGTTGATCCAAAAGCAATTGGTCGTCAATCTTGGCGCCAGCTTCAATAAGGAACTAGTGCTATGAGATATAAAAGTAAAATGTCGGGGATAACAATGATTGAATTAATGATTGTAGTTGCTATCGTTGGCATTATTGCGTCGATAGCTTATCCATCTTACCGAGGGCATATGCTTAAAACGCACCGTACGGATTCTACGGCTAAGCTGTTAGAATTATCTCAGTTTATGGAACGTTTTTTTTCAGAAACGGGTGCTTATACAAGCGCCACACTACCCTTTACACAATCACCTAATGACGGTTCAAAAGTAAAATATAATATTACAAGCACAATAGCGGCAACTGCATACACTCTTACCGCAACACCAACAGGCGGTCAGGCAGCCGATACTCAATGCGGCGCACTAACTTTGAATCAAACAGGAGTAAAATGCATTACCAATGGCACGCAATGCTCAACCAGTACCACCGCGTCAGTAAGGACAGCAGTTGCAAATTGTTGGTGATCCTGAATAATTGAGAGACATCTCACAGTCCAGTTATCAAGGTTTAGTTACCTTTTATGAGTACCAATATGAGTATTCTAAGTTGGTAAACCTATAGTTCTATTGTGGAAATATTTTAAAGCATTATGAAAGCACGTGGATTTACACTAATCGAACTAATGATCACAGTAGCGGTGCTAGGCATTATCGTTGCGATTGGTTACCCAGCATATACTGACCAAATGAGAAAAACGCGACGTGCAGATGCTAAGGCAGCCATAATGGATGCGGCTTCGAAGATGGAACGCTTTTACACACAATTTGGGCGATATTCAGGCACTATTGCAAATGTTGGTATTTCAGCAACAAGTCCCGAAAATTTCTATGGTATAGCGGCAACAGTGACAGGCGCAGGTTCACAGACCTTCACGCTAACTGCAACCCGGGCAGGCCAACAAACAGGGGATGTTTGTGGTAACTTCACAATTAATCAGGCACAAAATAGAAATGTTGTAAGCGCGAGTTTGAGTGCCGCACAATGTTGGTAATAATAACTAACTTTCTCTGAAAATTTTTGGAAGTGGGAATACTACATTTTCTGTTTTTCCTAGGTCTTCCGAAACAACGGCTTTTCCTTTTTCTTTTAAATGTTGGATCACACGTTGAACTAATACTTCAGGAGCCGATGCACCAGCAGTAACGCCTATTCTCGTTTTATTTTCTAGCCATGAATCTTGAATATATTCCGGGCCATCAATGAGGTGGGCTTGGATGCCATTTTTATCAGCAATTTCTCTTAAACGGTTTGAGTTGGAGCTGGCTTTAGAGCCTATAACTAATAATAGATCACAACTCGTAACTAATTTTTTTACAGCATCTTGTCGGTTTTGTG
>CAYXVH010000142.1:0-2827 GCA_964468615.1 uncultured Thiotrichales bacterium
ATATTTCATCTGGCTGTACTTGCTGCACGATACGTATAAGATTTGTGGAATCCGTCAAATCTCCATAATGCAAAAATAATTTTCGATCTTTTACATGTGGATCTTGGTATAAGTGGTCAATACGATTGGTATTAAATGAAGATGCACGTCTTTTAATACCGTGCACCTCATAATTTTTATTAAGCAAAAACTCAGCTAAATAGGCACCATCTTGACCAGTGATTCCAGTAATTAATGCTTTCTTTTGTTTGTTAGCCATATCTCTATTACTTTACTAGATTTATCCAAGTCAATATTTCTGACTTGGATAAAATCTTGATAATATTTAGGAAGAATAAGTTTATGCATACTTATGAAAAGTATGGCAATCTTTTATAGTGAAATATACGCTATTATTTCGCGCGAACGATCAACGTCAGGCGCCATTATTCAGATCTATTTAATGCCTTTTAAGTATTAGAAAGGAATGTCATCATCAAAATCATCCGCAGATGATCCTGCTGCGACAGGTTCAGGCTGCGATGTAGGTGCGCTAGATTCTGGCATGCTTGCAACACCGCCGCCCTTACCACCTAGCATTTGCATTTCATTTGCCACGATCTCTGTTGTATAACGATCATTACCGCTTTGATCTTGCCATTTGCGGGTTTGTAATCGACCCTCAACATACACTTGTGAACCTTTACGTAGGTACTCTCCAGCTATTTCTGCTAAACGGCGGAAAAATACAATTCGATGCCATTCTGTCTTTTCAACTTTCTCACCTGACGTCTTATCGTTCCAAGACTCTGTTGTGGCAATGCTGATGTTACATACAGCTTGCCCACTAGGCATGTATTTAATTTCTGGGTCTTGTCCTAAATTACCAACTAATATTACTTTATTTACACCTCTAGCCATCTCAATCCACCTGTTAATACATATATTTATTTATATACATTCTACGATTAAATAACCTAAAACTCACGACATACCTAACTTATCTCTCATCTAGATTAAGCCAGTAACTTGATGATAATGCTAAAGATTGGTGTTTTTCACTTCATCAAACAGTTGAAGATAATTTTTTGTCATTTCAGGTATTGAATACTTTTTAGACAACGAAATATGCTCTTCCCTAGATACCCTAATAGCTGAGCTCAAAGCCTGCTCAACTTCATTTAGATCCCTAGGATTCACAAGAGTGATGTACTTTGATATTTGCTTGGAGCTTGTAAGATAGTTTGATGCAACAACTGGTATTCCAACAGATAATGCTTCCAAGATATTAAGCGGTGCACCCTCCATTCTCAATGTAGGAAACAAGATAACATCAGACATCTGATAGTATTTAGGCAGATTCGAATATTGAACTGCACCTACAAAAGTCACGTTAGCACTTAAATTCAATTTATCTACGAGAGATTCGAGCCGTTTTTTTTCTCTACCATCACCGACAATTAGAAAATGAGCATTATTAGTTTTAGTTAATAATTTTCGAAATGCATGAATCGCTTGCTCTACGCCTTTTTGCTTAATCAACCTCGCGACAGATACCACGAGCGGTATAGTTTGATCTATATAGTATTTTTCTCTTAGCTCTTTCCTATTTTCAATAGATGGACAAAATTCCTCAGTATCAATTCCATTCTCAATCAACACAATCTTACTTGACTCAAGGTATTTGTTATATGGAAACTTACTTAAAGTGGAATCTACAATTCCACCAGCAGCAATTATTTTATTTGAGTTTTTATAAATTCTAAATTCGCGTATAAAATATTTAATTTGCTTTAAACACTTTAAAATCTGAATTGGATTCTTTGTCCGTAACTTAGAAATTGTCTCACTAAATACTGTGCCATGAGACTGACAAATAACCGTAACATCTGAAAATCTCTCACGTTGAAATAACAAACCTGCTGCCCCCATCGCCACACTGATAACGCAAAAGGCATTTTCTCTTAAATTATTATCAAAATATTCAGCAGACAACTTCCACCATTTTCTACTATATCGACGTGGGGTCACATTTTGAATTGCAACTATATTGACACCCTCACTCTCAAATCTTCCCGGCTTATCAGGAATTGTTGTCGTTACTACAGTAACTTTACCTTGTCTATTTTTAACTATTTCTGTCATTAAATCCCAAATCAACACCTCCATGCCTCCAATACCATGAAAGGGTAGGGTGCGCGAAAAAAATACGTAATGCTTATTGCTAGACATGGTTGTTGTCAATTTGAAATTTATAGTTGTTATATACAGCAGCTATAACAGCCTGTATAGGCTAAGAATAAAATAGATTTGATCTAATGCCTATGCAAATAGACAGCTAGGTCTTTGTACTCAAGAAGCAAAAAGCCGTATATTAGTATGTTTGCTTGTACACAAATAAAATATGAAACAAATCAGTATTCGTGGAGCACGGACCCATAACCTACAAAATATCGATGTAGACCTTCCCAGAGACAAGCTTATCGTTATCACTGGCTTATCCGGTTCTGGAAAATCTTCATTAGCGTTTGACACCATATTTGCCGAAGGTCAGCGTCGCTATGTCGAGTCACTATCAGCGTATGCTCGTCAATTCCTAGCGCGTATGGATAAACCGGATGTAGATTCAATTGATGGATTATCGCCATCGATTTCAATTGAACAGAAAGCCACTTCTCATAATCCGCGTTCAACTGTAGGTACCATTACTGAAATTTACGATTATCTTCGCTTACTGTTTGCACGTGCTGGAACTCCCAGGTGCCCTAGCCATCATATTGATTTACATGCTCAAACTATTAGTCAAATGGTGGATAAGGCCCTCTCCTTTGAAGAAGGTAAAAAATAT
>CAYXVH010000143.1:0-3322 GCA_964468615.1 uncultured Thiotrichales bacterium
TATTTGTAGCTGCCTGCTCAAATATAGGCGCCATCATTTTGCAAGGCCCACACCATGGGGCCCAAAAATCTACAACAATTGGTATATCCGTTTTGTTGATTACTTTTGAAAAATTCGCACTACTCAATTCTGAAGGTTTTCCCATAAACAACTGTTGATGACAGCTTCCACATTTAGGATTCTGAGAAAGCTTACTGTTTAGCATACGATTTACAGCATTACAATGCGGACAGGTAATATGAACTAGTTCGGAATTCATACTAGTAAATGTGAGTCTGAAAATATGATTTTCAAGGCGTAAAAATTATTAATTTAATGAAGTGATCCAGCTAATGATTACATCATGGAACTTGCAATGTATCTAAATATAGGAGCAGTTCAAAGATACGCCCACGCACAAAGGTCTGAGCACTATCTCGGCCAAGTTCAAAAATGCTTTCTGAATGATAACGATTGCCCCATATTGGCATACGCCTACTACCATGGAATGCAACATCATCGCTGCCATCAATCATTCGATAAATACTTGTAATCGGCACTGTACCATTATTATCTCTCGCTATTGTTGTGAGATCTGCTGGTTTAATAATTAATCTGGAAGAATAAGGGCCGTCTCCTTTCCCTGTGACCCCATGACATAGTTCGCAGGAACGCGAATATTCATTTTTTCCTGCTTCTACAGCCATATTTATCGTATCTGCAAAAACATATCCACAGATAACATAAAGCAAAATACACCACACTGAAAAATAGAATAATTTATTTTGAAAAATACACATAGATTACTTCCTATATTTAATATCTGACCTTCAATTTGAAAAGTTTAATCATTAAATTGCTTATAAATGTTGACCTAGCGCAATACTCGATAAGTATTTAATCAGGATATGTTTGTACAAAGTAACCTGGAAAATATGATACACATGCCATCACATGGGTAATGGCATTGGTGTCATATTCATCTCCAGAACGATAATTCTCAAAATAGTCATTTAGTTTCAATACTCGCTCATGCATTACACCAGCCGCTTGCAGCCCAAGAGATACACCATAATTTGTAAAAGCGAATTTAGTGTCTTGAAGATATGGTTCTCGACAAAAATATCCTTCATGTTGCCACATGTGATCTAATATTGAGATGCATCGGGGTTTTTGTATTTTCGCCCATTCTTCATCTGGGAAAAAATGTGCTAACCACAACATCATTCCTAAACCTAGATCTTGCGTAACAGTAAGTTCATGTACAGTTTGGTCTATTAATTCTTTCATAACTTCAATTTCGTGAAATAGAATAGTTTCATCTAACATTCGATAAGACACATATCCATCAAATGCATCAAGCGCACCTAAGCCATAACCTGGGTAAGGTGCATCAAGATTTTCATTCATTTTCCAAATAACACCTCTATTGGGAATAACAAATCGATCATGAACTTGTGTTACGAGCTCCACACCTTTATCTTGAAACGAAGGTATAAATTTACCAAGCATTGCAAGCGCATACATCCACATAGCAAGATAATGAAAGTATTGCCCATCTCGATCTGGCGCTTCTCCTATACGAATGCCGCGCACTCTTCCAAGTACTCGCTCTACTTCAGCTACCACCCATTGTGCTTCATCAAGGTAATGATCATCTTGTAGCTCTTCATATAGAGAAACAAGCAATACCACTCCAAATGCATCGGTCCATAAATACCTTAAACCGTTTGGCCATATCTTGTGCGCGCGCATCCAAGCAAGTTTATCGAGTACGTACTCAATTTCTTTACGAACAGACATGGTTTTTATACGCCAAATGGATACGTATCGGGCATACCTTCTAATTCTTTTGTTTCTAGCGGATATACAGCATGGGTTTTATCAAACCAAAAATATTCATCGAACTGCTTGGGTAAGACAGCGTGAAAATAATGACTTGCCAGTTCTGTTTCAGGTCGATAAATCACCCCAATGGCACGCTCCAGGCGAGATTTTAATAACTCATTATGAACGTCATTTAGTTTTGGATTATTTAGTGCAAGCGAAAAATTTGGAATACTTGTTTGATGAAATAATTTTTCATAACTTTTTTCAAGCGCAGGTCGAACTTTTTTAATTTCCGCAGGACCATCCCAATCGCTTGCTGCCATAACCGTGCCACTATCTGTACCAAAACCAATACTATAACTTTTACTAACGAGCTCTTGGCGACATAAATATCCAATATTATATTCACCGCGAGTGAACATTTCGGTTGCCGATGCATCCCCCACATGCGAGTTATGCGCCCAAACAATACCTTTACTATTTTCACCATAATAATCTAGTAATGTACGTAAGGTTTCGAACATGTGACTATCGCGTAAATTCCATGAAGCGCGAGAACCGTGATACATGATGCGATAATAGCGCTCTGCATTCGCTACCAGCCTAGCATTTTGCACAGTATCCAAGAATCTCTCACCATCATGTTGCGTATACAGTTCATGTTTATACAAAATGTCCGTTAACATCTGCACAACTTCTGCTTCACAAGATTTGTAAGAACCGGTGATAGCAGCACGTCCATAGGTCGCAGGATCTTTTTGCCAAGGATTCAAACAACCATAGCGTTCACGCGCAATCATGGCGCTATCTGGATCAACATCTTCGAGATATTCTAGAATAGAGCGGATAGAATTATATAAGCTATACAGATCAAGCCCATGAAATGCTACGCGATCATTTGGGTTTAATTCTTTATTATGATTACGCAACCAGTCAACAAATTTCCTTACTGCATGGTTACGCCACATCCAAATTGGAAACCTAGCAAATGCGGTCCACTCAGAAGGTTGATATTCAAAATGGCGTACATAATGATCGATGCGTGCAGCATCTGGCCAATCCCCTTCTATAGCTATGAAGTTAAAACCTTTTTTGCTAATAAGTTCGCGCGAAATACGCTCACGCATAAGATAAAACTCATTGGTTCCATGCGAAGCTTCTCCAAGCAACACTACTCTTGCATCACCAGTTCGGTCTAGTAAGGGCTCAAGGTCTGCTGACTCAATTGAATTAAAAGATTCGGCTGCATCCACTAGTCCTTTTATTAATACACTATCTTTGAGTTCATACTCGGTCTTTTTCTTTTTTTTTAGTTCTGGAATTAGATTTTCATTTTCTGCATCCCAGCCTTCTTCTCCTATCAAAGGCACAAAACGCACGTCTGCGATGTCCTCGTATTCAAAATCACTCTCCCCGACTCGCGTTACACGCACTAACTCTTGTACACGTGGGTTACTACCGACTGGAATAACGAGACGACCACCAATTTTAAGTTGTTTTTTGAGACTTTCAG
>CAYXVH010000144.1:0-7968 GCA_964468615.1 uncultured Thiotrichales bacterium
ATTATCAATTTCTAAACATGGGATAGTGCTGGGCAATTCGTCTACTTTTACTTGCTGACTAGACTCCCAAGCCAACGCTGCAGTGCCACGGGCAATGGCTTGAGGACTGTGCTCAAGTCCATGCTGTTGCAAACCTTGCAAAGCAAAAAATAAATCGCCCTCACTTGTAGAACGACTGTCTAAACTTAAGCCGGTTATTAAAGTTTCTGAATGATTTGTTTGCAACGTAGTCGTCCAGCCTTTTAACAATTTGTCCAAAGGCCATGTAATCGGCGCATTGCTTTGCATAAATTAACCCGCATGATCTTGTGCTGGTTCAACATGAGCTTGCAAAGGCACTTTATCTGGCGAGATGTTCAATATCCGTAACGCCCCGCCCATAATTTTTGAAAAAATTGGCGCTGCAACTTCGCCACCAAAATATGCACCGCTACTAGGTTGGTTCACCATCACCACCAACACCAATCTCGGGTCACTCGCCGGCGCCATTCCAGCAAACACTGAAATATATTTATCTTCTTCATAACCACCTTTTGAAGATTTATGTACCGTGCCAGTCTTACCCGCTACGCTATAACCCGGAATTGCAGCGCGCGAACCAGTACCTTGCTCAGAAACCACTGCAGTTAACATAGTGACCACTTTATCAACCGTTTGTGGCGAAAATATGGCTGGTATTTGCTGCTTTTTTACATCCTCATCTGATCTACGCAACATGGAGATTGGCAAAAGCCTGCCTCCAGATGCCAACACCGTATACGCACGAGCCAACTGCAAACTTGTCATCGACATACCGTAACCATATGAGAGAGTCGCATGCTCAACCTTATGCCAATCATGAAAGCTTTTTAAATGACCGGAAACCTCTCCAGGAAATCCTGATTCAGTCGAGTGGCCTATACCAATCGAACTAAACGTTGACCATAGCTCTTGCGCTGGAATAGTTTGTGCAATTTTTGTAGCGCCCACATTGCTAGATTTAAGGATGATTTCACTTACCGTAAGCGAACCGTAATTTCTATGATCTCGAATCGTGAACTCGCCAATCTTATACATGCCCGGCGCTGTGTTAATGATGGTATTTTGAGAATAGCGTTGTGACTCTAATGCAGAAGCAATAGTAAAAGGCTTAATCGTTGAACCTGGCTCATACACATCCGTCACTGCACGATTGCGATACGTGCTACGACCATAGCCTTCTCGATTATTAGGATTAAATGAAGGCGCATTCGCCATTGCTAAAACTTCACCAGTTTTTGCATCCAACAATACAGCTGAAGCAGCAACAGCACGATGCTTAGATAGTTTTGCTTTTAATTCGCGATAGGCTATATATTGAATTCTTTTATCAATACTTAGCACTATATCCTTGCCTGGCTCAGGAATACTTAGCGCTTCTACATCTTCAACAATTCGGCTATAGGAATCCTTAATAACTTTTTTTGAACCAGGCTGACCACGCAACCATTGCTCATACGCAAGCTCTATTCCTTCCAAACCATTATCGTCTATTCCCGTAAAACCCAATATATGCGAGGTAACTTCTGCGGTTGGGTAATATCTTCGATATTCACGTTTCAAATGAATTCCTTGGTTATCTAACTGCTTTAATTTTTCTGCTTGCTGCGGATCTATATGCCGCTTCACATAAAAAAACTGACGATTCTTTTTGCTTTGCAATTTTTTGATTAAGTTGTCTGCATCCATACTTAAAATTAGTGCAACATTTCGTATCACCTTATGGCTTTGCAATGCTTCAAGTGGATTTGCCCACACCGAATGGATAGGCGTGCTAACTGCGAGTAACTCCCCGTTTCGATCCAATATCATGCCGCGATGGGCAGGTATTTCGACTACTCGCAGATGGCGCGCCTTACCTTCCTCCTCTAAAAACTCGTGTTCAAACAATTGCAAATAAACAGATCTCACAAACAAGCCGCCAAGACCAACCAGAAACAATGACAATAAAAAAACACGGCGGAGAGAGTAAATTGGGTTTTTCTTCATAATTTATTTTGTTTTAAGAAAAACCAATCTTTCTTTATGTACCAAGTCCATATTTAATTTTTCACGAGCAAGTTTTTCTACCCGCCAATGTGTAGCCCAAGCGCTTTGCTCTAATTGAAAACGACCCCACTCTATCTGTAGTTCATCAAAATTATTTTGCATACTTTGTAATTCTATAAATGACTTACGCATCGAGTGCTTCGAGTACACTACGCCCACACCGGTTGCGACATTTGCAATAAACAAAACAATTACCAACAAACCCTTAGCTAGCATGTGGCCCACTCCAGCACATGCAACTTCGCACTTCTTGCTCTTGGATTTACGGACACCTCTTCATCTGAAGCTTTAATCGCCTTGCAAACTCGCTTTAATTTGGCCTCGTGCTGCTCTATAACTGGCAACTTACGCGGAAGGTTTGAATGCGTATGTTTATGCAGTAATTTTTTCACCACCTGGTCTTCAAGCGAATGAAATGTAATCACCAACAGTCTTCCTGAATTTGCAAGCAAACCAAGGCATTCATCCAACGCTTTAGAAAGAGATTCAAGCTCTTGATTAATGTAGATACGAATTGCTTGGAATGTACGAGTAGCGGGATGCTTTTGCTCTCGCGACCTTCCTACTACACTCAACACTAAATCAGCCAATTCCTTCGTAGTTATAATAGGTTGTTGAACACGTCTCTCAATCACAGCATTTGCAATTCTTTTGCTATATCGCTCCTGCCCATATTCTTTTAATACTTTCCCTAACTCCGCAGCGGTTACTTTTTTTAGCCATTCCGCAGCACTCAACCCTTGCGTGGCGTTCATGCGCATATCCAATGGCCCGTCATGCATAAAACTGAATCCTCTTTCTGGATTATCTAACTGTGGAGACGAAACTCCCAAATCAAAAAATATTCCATTCACCCGATTCTCGAACTTGTATTGCTTAGCCACTTGCACAATTTGAGAAAAATTTCTCTGTTCTAAAATTAATCGCGAATCATCAACAAACTTTTTTTTACCGTACTCAATTGCTGTTAAATCTTGATCGATCGCTAAAAGCCTTCCACTTACGCCCAAGCTTTTTAAGATCTCTTGGCTATGCCCTCCTCTACCAAATGTGCAGTCAATATATTTACCATTCGACTTAATATTTAAAGCTTCTACAACTTCTGCAAGTAATACCGGACGATGCAAATCCGAAGCATCACTACACATTCTTAAATTGAGAGCGTTTCAAGTGCACCCGTAATATCACTCAACTTACTTTCTTCTTTTAACCAGCGTTCACGCATTTTTTCCCACATATCTTGATCCCACAGCTCAAACTTATTCCCTTGACCAATTAACACAGCGTGCTTTTTTAAATCAGCAAAATTTCTCAATGGAGGCGGCAATAAAATTCGATTGTTCCCGTCCACATCACACTCCGTTGCATGACCTAGCAACAACCTTTGCAAACGTCTTACTTGTTTATTAATACTTGGCAACTGCATGAGCTTTTGTTGTATAACTTCCCACTCTGGCAAGGGATAAATAAGGAGGCAGCGATCTACATCAACCGTAATCACCAAACTACCGTCACAACTTTCTTGGATACTCTCACGATAGCGTGCAGGCAAAGACATACGGCCTTTGGCATCCAAATTTAGATCGTTGATTCCCTGAAACATAAGTATTGGTCACGGATAGTTATTCCATGTTTTCCCACATTTTCCCACTTTTTGACACTATAGAAACAGGGCTGTTAGATTGCAAGTAAATACGTAGAAAAAATCCTAAAAATTTCTTATAAGACAGACAGTTAAGAAGTTTTCTACCCTGAAAAATACAGGGTATTTTATCAAGAACTTACCTAAATTTGAGGGCTTAACAGAGAATGATAATAATTTAGATTAAGTGCACTAATGCACAGCCACTCAAAAGACATAGATAATTAGGAGCACAAGGCTGCAACCATCCAATATGAAGCCGATAAATATGGAGTCAGCCGATAAGCCGGGTTCTGTCGTGAGCAGTCATTCATCTAGAGCCTGTGTCACCACAAGCCTCAAGCAACCTACCCGGGGGCCGCACGGGCCATGCGTTGGATTTCTCCACGCCCCCCTATTTGGTCTTGCTCTAGGCGGGGTTTCCCTAGCCACACCTGTTACCAGCTGCGCGGTGCGCTCTTACCGCACCCTTTCACCCTTACCCAAATTAAAAAATTTAGGCGGTTTACTTTCTGTTGCACTTTCCATGGACTCACATCCTCCAGGCGTTACCTGGCACCTTGCCCATAGAGCCCGGACTTTCCTCCGTCTCACTTATATAAATAAATGAAACAGCGACTGCTTAGCTGACTCCAACAAAGAAGATAACACACTCATTAGGACTTGTTTTTAGATTCACCTAAATCCTTGCCTATACCTAGGGAATAAAGCTGATTACGGCGTATACCCGTATGTTTTGAAACGATCGCTGCAGCTTCTTTAAGCGGTAAATATCGTTGCAACTCAAACAACAGTTGTTTCGCTTTTTCAACGCTCGCAGTATCGTCAGGTGAAGTATTGCCATGCAATATAAATACGATTTCACCGCGAATTTTTTCTGTCTGCGCTGCTAGCTGCTGCTGAATTTCATTCAATTGAGCACAAATATGCTGCTCATAATGCTTCGTTAGCTCACGTAATAATGCCGCCTTTCGCTCACCACCCATGACGGCTAGGCAGTCTTGTATCGTTGCCTGTATGCGCTGCGCGGATTCGTAAAAAACCATGGTCCGCGCTTCGTAACGTAAGGTATTCAGTAGCTTTATCCTTTCTGTGGAACTTTTAGGAAAAAATCCCTCAAATATAAAGCGATCCGTTGGCAGCCCTGCAATCGACAGTGCTGCAGTAAGCGCACTCGCTCCCGGGATAGGACGCACACAGATTCCAGCATCTTGAGCCGCTGATACAAGCTTATAGCCCGGATCACTGATTAATGGTGTACCGGCATCGGAAACTAGACCAAGGTCTGCACCGGCTTGTAACTGTTCAATTACAGAGGATATTTTTTTAGATTCATTAAAATCATGTAGCGACTGCAATTTAGCTTGGATACCATAGTGCTCTAAAAGGTGTTTAGTTACGCGGGTATCTTCAGCATATAAAGTCTTAACATTCTTAAAAAGATCTAGAGCACGTAGTGTAATATCCGCAAGGTTGCCGATAGGAGTGGCGATGATATACAAGGTGCCATAATCACTCATTCATACTTAATCCAGAAAAAATTAAAATGCAAAAGCCCCAAACTCAAAATCTGCTAAGCCAAAAACTGTCATTTATACTCATTAGCCTGTTTGTAACCTGCATGCTATCGAGTTGCGCAGACTTCCCCTTAGATACCAGCAAAGTATTTGACTCAGGCAGCAGCACTCAAACACGACGTGCAGAAAAGCTTCTTAAAGCAGGGCACTATCAAGAAGCAGCTGCTATTTTTTGGGCTGAAGCAGAAACACGACCATCGCCACAAAAAGAAGCATTACAAATTAGAGCAGCAGAAGCCGTATTGCAACCTGAAACCAAGTTGCAAGCGCAACAATATCTAAGCTCAGTTGACGAAAGTGTACTATCGAAAGATTTATTAGTACGAAAACGTGTTGCTACAGCAGAGCTTGCGCTCCTTAACGGGCAACCACAAGTTGCCTTAGATACAGCTCCTGCGAAACTAATTAACGTTTCTGAAAAATATAACCCTCATTTACTTGCTGTCCGTGCCAAGGCATTAAAAAGCGCAGGCCTGATGAAGCAGTCGATAGAAACACGTATTGCATTAAATCAATTATTACGAAAACCAGGGCAGCTTAAGAAAAATAATGAATTAATTTGGCAGACCCTGCTCAATACAAATAATCAAGAACTTAACTCATGGTCCGCCAGCAATAATAGTCCTGAACTAACCGCATGGTTAAGTCTTGTTGCCATCCAGAAACGCCCGCATGAAAATCAACCATCGCTAGATAGCGAAATACAACAGTGGCGTGCTAAATACTCAAATCATAGAATTCCAAATCACATTATTGATTCGATCATTAAAGATTATGCTTCTTTCCATATTGCACCTAACAAAATTGCTATATTGTTACCCCTAACGGGTCGATACAGCAAAGTTGCCGAAGCCGTTTACGCAGGCATCACAACTGCCAGGGAATTTGGCGAAGCTTTCAACCCTCCCCCAGAACTTGTTGTTTATGACACCGGCGATAATCCAACTTCAGCACTGAGCTATTACCAACGCGCTGTTACCGAAGGCGCGGACTTTATAATTGGACCATTTCAAAAAGACGCAGTACGCAGTTTGGCTAGCCAAGGCTCATTACCTGTACCAACCTTGTCATTAAACTATACCGACAGTGAACTTGGTGGCGCACAAAATTTATACCAGTTTGGTTTGTTACCAGAAGATGAAGCCAAACAAGTCGCGGAACGTGCATCATTTGAAAACAAAGGCGCAGCTTTAGTCCTTATACCAGAGGGTGAATGGGGTACACGTTTACTTTTAGCCTTCACTAATCGTTTCCATGAACTAGGTGGCTCTGTAATTCAATCAGAACGATATTTCCCACAGAACTCTGATTATTCTGTTGCCATTAAAAGTCTACTGCAACTTAACCAAAGCGAACAACGTCGACGTACCGTGCAATCCATTGTCAAAGCAGATCTAGAATTTGAACCGCGACGCAGACAAGATGCAGACTTTGTTTTCATTGCCGCATCACCACAACAAGCAAGACTAATACGCCCACAACTAAGTTATCATTTCGCATCCGATCTACCCGTGTTTGCAACCTCACACGTTTTTTCGGGTAACGAAAATATCTCAGCTGACCAAGACATTAATGGCATAACCTACTGTGACGTACCTTGGCTATTGTCAGCAGATCCATCCATGGAGCTATTGCGTGATTCTCTAGACCTGCAATCTTCAAGCAGCTCTTCAAGACTGCCGCGTTTTGCAGCCTTAGGAATTGATGCCTACCAGGTCATCCCACACTTACAACGTCTGGCTGCCAACGATTTTGACCGCTACCAAGGCATGACTGGAAAATTAAGTGTAGATAGGCAAAATCGAATCTACCGCGAACTCATTTGGGCAAAATTTGAAAAAGGTCGCCCCGAGTCACTTGGTATAACGCCAAGCCTTTCACCAGACTTCTCGGTACAGCTACATTCCCCACAGTGAAATTTCTTTAGTGAAAACATCGCAACAAGGGCAGATTGCAGAAGATGAGGCCTGTCAGTTTCTGCAAAAACAAGGACTCAAATTAGTTGAAAAGAACTATCGCTGCCGCACCGGCGAAATTGATTTAATTATGCAAGACAAAGAAGCGTTAGTATTTGTCGAAGTCCGCTATAGAGCAAAAAATGACTATGGCTCCGCTTTGGATAGCGTAGATCAGAATAAAATTCAAAAACTCATCTCCGCAGCCAGTCATTATGTGTCCATACATCAACCTGATCTACCTATGCGCTTTGATGTGGTAGGGTTTGATGCATCATTGAAACCTAATTGGATCAGTAACGCTTTTTCTGCTTTTTAAACTTTAAATATTATGAGCAAACAAGAATCTAGAATTGAAGAATTATTTCAAGCCAGCATAGAAACCAAGCAAGCTAGCTTGAATGAAGTAAAGGCTGCTGTTGTAGCTGCCGCCGATAAAATGCTTCAAGCCTTTAGCCAGCAAGGCAAAGTACTTTCCTGTGGCAACGGTGGTTCAGCCGCAGATTCACAACATCTCTCCTCTGAATTACTCAATCGCTTTGAACGTGAACGGGAAGGCTTAGCCGCAATTGCACTTACTACTGACAGCTCCACCCTTACCTCAATTGCCAATGATTATGATTATGAAAATATATTTTCCAGGCAGGTGCTTGCACTTGGAAGTGCCAACGATGTGTTAGTCGCTATCACCACCAGCGGTAACTCAGCAAATATAATTGCTGCAATT
>CAYXVH010000145.1:0-8191 GCA_964468615.1 uncultured Thiotrichales bacterium
TTTTAGCGCTAGGTGCTGATATTTATGATGCTCCTGCGGATACCAATAAGTCACAAGCCGTACTTAATGAATATATAAAGAATAACTTTAATTGGATTGACCACATTATTATTGAAGGTTCTGGATTGTCGAGACAGAACCGATTGAGTGCGCAACAGCTGATTGATGTACTCAATAAGTTCAAACCCTATCGACACCTAATGCCTTCACAAACAGATGATATTTTTGCTAAATCAGGTACGCTAAATAACGTAAGCACCTATGCCGGGTATATCAACCGAAATAATGACTGGTCCCCTTTCGCCATCATGATTAATCAACGTGTAAACTTCCATTTTCGAAATGAAATAGCATTAGAGTTACAAATGCAATATAAATAATGATTACAGTAGCAATTGTTTAATATCATCAGCCAGTGGATTCAGCACATCATTATCTGACCAATAATTATTATGACTTAATGGATTCCAACTATTTAATACGTTTCCTACATTAACTGCTTTATCCTCATTCACTTCATACTTATAGCTTTCTTTTACATTCCTAGTCGAAATATTCTTTAATGGCCAACCTAATGGGTCATCAGGATCAAAATAGTTTTTCCATTTAAATGAATAGCCTTTCCCGCGTGATGAAATAGCTTTTATTTTCCCGTGCGGTATACCTGCAAGAAAAATTGGAATATTACATCCGGTAAAATTAAGACTTTTTAAGTTTTTCATTCTTCTAAATTTATCTAGGTCTGAATTTGGTGGAGAATCCTCAAATCCTCCATACCTCCAAGCACCTTGATTAGCTTCACTTGATTGTGCATCCCAAATATAATTTGAAATTACATGACACCCTAAAGAATGAGCGATTAAAACTATTTTTACATTGGGTCCTACAACATCATAAGCTTTGTCCAAAACATCTAAGATACTATTTTGCACTTGCTCATATGGACTACCAGGCTGACCCGCTCTACGTTCAAACCCTGCAGCATCTGAAAAGCCATAAAGAAGAAACTTTCTCAATCCTATCCAGTCAATATCATCCTGCGCTTTTATTCGAGTAAAGATGTCTTTTTGATGTTTTTGAAAAATATCTGCGTAATAAATAGAATCAAAATAAACACTAGACCACTTATTTCCTAGCTTTTTAGAGAGTCTTTTCTTTAAACTATCTGCATAGGTTATAGGGGTGTCTCCCATGCCATGGATAGTAAGCACTACAACATTTTTAGCCATAAAACGCTCCTTACTTAACAATAAATAAGCTAATAATTATAGCTTTAATAAATAAAAAAGCCCTGTCTCAACAGGGCTTTATAAATCAACAGATTGTCGATTACACTTTACAAACCACCAGAACCTAACGCTTGTGAAACACCTACTTCACTATTGCCGCATTGCGGATGTGAAGGCCAGTTGGCTCTTCGTCAACTGCAAGATAATCAATGCCAGTTTTTTTAATTATTAAATTTTGCATGAAATTAATGACATTAAAAAATACAATTAAATATTTTCGCACATAAAAAAACCCGGCATATACCGGGTTCTTTACTCAGGGAAGGGCTTAGTATTTAGTGATGACGTTTAAGTTCAGAATCATGATAACCATCACGCTCTTTCATTAGCCGCCACATTCCTACTAGCGTTAATCCAACTACGGTTATTTGCAATGCAATAATTAAAAACGCTTCCATTTCCAACTCCATACTTTAGGTTATAAATATATCTCTCTAAAAAGATCAGATTAGGAAGGCGCATTGTATAATGTGAACTGCATCACATTTCTCTGTTGATGATATTCGGAGCTGGAGACTAGACGAGCGGTAGCTTATGAAACTAGGACTTTGACCATAACAGGCAGCGATTGTTGGTTGGCATGGCGTAATCCTCAATAGCAACCAAACCTTGTCCTTTCGCAAGACCATCTAATTCGTCATAATCCCTAACCCCACTCAAAGGGTTGTGCTGCTTAAGATATTGGTCAAATCTGGCGTTGCTAGGGCTACTATGAGCCCCAGCATAGGAAAATGGCCCATAAACCAACAGTTTCCCAGACGGCGCCAATACTTCACCAACCCCTTTAAAAAACTGCTCCACCATTGCCCACGACATGATGTGCAGGCTATTTGCAGAAAAAATAGCATCTACTGGTGGGATATTCCAAGGTTGATTTAGCACATCTAATTCAACCGGCACCTTAAGGTTACTAAGAGCGGCTTCTGCGGCCCAAGCTTGAATACTAGGAAGGTTTTCAGCGAGATCGCTAGGCTGCCAATCCAGGTGTTTTAAATGCTTGGCAAAGTAAACGGCATGCTGCCCAGAGCCACTGCCAATTTCTAGTACCGTTTTACTGTCTTTGAATACTTCTTGCAGCACTTCTAAAATCGGCTCTTTGTTCTGCTCACATGATTCAGAGTGTTGCTTTATATACATGGACGTATTGTATGCCGGTTTTGTACGACTACATGGAAGTAGGAGGTAGAGTAATGCATGGAACAATTACCGAGGAACAAAAACCGGCCATTTACTTTTTACTCTTTAAAACATTATTCTCAAATGTAATACCTGCCCACCCTGTTTTCATAAAGTTGCGAATATTTTGGTGATTATCGCTATCAGGGTTTTGTAATACATCCTCACGGTAGTACGCACCAAAACAAGCTAATGTTCTTTCTTCATTAAGGTTGTTTAATTTCGCAAATGCAAAGAGCTTACAAGAACCTTCATTTTCACCTGCTTGGTTAACAAGATTACCATTTGTAAATACGGTGGGTGTATACACATAAGTCGTGTCAATTACAGCCATCGTATCTTTAAATTCTATTGATTCGGCTGAGTTTTGGAGATTATCCAAAAATGTATTTAGTTGCATATAATTTACTATAAGCCCTTAACATGAAACGGAGCTTCATTATTTTTCACATTAGGATCTTCCCCGCCTGTTTCAAAAAAATACACCACAGCTGCAAATACCCCAATTATAATTCCAATAATCATGCTCTTTTTCATAAGGCTTAAAGTTTTAATTAATGCAATTGGCTAATAGCATGCAGATCTAGATTAACTAGCTTCCATTTTCCATCAGGTTGTTTTTCATCATTTGCTTCACAGTAGTATACCTGACCAAAATCATTGACCACAGTGCAATACGCTTTGGTAGCTTCATGTTTATCAAATAATAATAATTGGTTTATATCCATTCAACTAACTCAATAATAGATGTTATTATTAATATTGGGCCTTTATTAAACAAATCAAGTTTATAAACTGTAATAATTACAATAATCCGTATATTATTTTATTACGCGAAGATTCAATAGCTTATTAATTGATAGCTCTATATCTTCTTCTGAAAACTGATTATTAGGATTATCCCCTGTAAGCCTATCTATTTCGTTTCCATTTTCATCATATATTATAATTGCAGGAATACTTATTAGATCTATTTTTTCAAATGCATATACTAAATTCTCTTTCATATGGTAATGGTCAAAATCTGCATCCATTTTTGTTAAAAATTTTTCCGCTAACTTCAATGATTGATGATCTTCTCGATCATCTAAGTTCATGCTCACAAAATCTACGCCCCGATTCTTATATTTATCATGCATTTTAACCATTTCAGGAAATCGTTCTATACACGACGAACACCACATTGCCCACATATCTACTACTAAGATGTTAGGCACATATTGTTTTCGCTTTATTAACCAGTCTTTGTAAGTAACTGGTGTCATCTGTTTGTCTACAGACTCTCTATCAGAACCTGCATATGATAAAGATACTATTAAAAAGCTAAACAGAAGTAGCGTAAAATTTTTGTACGAATTACTGGACATATTTAACACTACACCCATGCGCACGTGTTTCCTTAGTATGTATTTCTTTTCCAACTAAAAGTGCCGTTACTGCATCATGAACATAAAATTGACTCGGTTCGCCATTGATATGCTTTACCTTACCATCAGCATTCATCTTGGCAGGAGAATCATACAAGGCTCCTGTGTACGCTAATTTTCGCTCTTTATTGAAGACAAAGTATTCAGGCGTTCGTGTAGCACCAAGTTTCCTACCTAATTCTTGGCTCTCGTCAAAAATATAATCAAAACTGTATCGGTTTTTTTCGGCGTGCACCTTCATTGCCGGAAGACGATCTTCTTCACGGTGGTTCATACTTAGACCTATTATACGTACACTTTGACCAGAAAATGACTTAGTGAGTGTTACAAGATCTTTATCCATCCCTCTTACCCATGGACAATGATTTGCAAGTGATACTAAAATAACGACATCTTCTTTTATATCATCAGAAGAAATATCTGTCCCATTAGTTGAAGGCAGATTACTAAATTCAGGCATAGGGTCATCAATATCTATAATTGAATTGTACTTTCCTGCAATAACTATGCTCGGTAAACATATAAATAGACCAAAAGTTAAATATTTTAGTAATGACAGCATATATCCACTTCTCCTTAAAAAATATATAGACGTTTTTATTCTAGATAAGTTCTTAATATTTAAGCTTAATTGTCAATTAGCAGTTGTTTAACAGGTATTTTCTTAGTTCTTTGAATAGAAACATAACCCGCCACTAACACCAACAGAGGCGCTAGCACCAAACACAAAATAGTGGTTTTAGGATTAAACACAAACTGACCTTCAATCAAATAATTAGATAAGACAAAACTGATTACGAGATTTAAGAGATAAGCAATTACCCCTGCAATGAGCCCAATTAGAAGAAACTGGGTACGAAAAACTTTTTGCACCAACTTTGTATCTGCACCTACTGCTTTGAATATTGCCGTACTGTAAGATCTATTCTTACGCAGAATCATTTCTATTGATATAAAGACTAATACACTTGCAAACAAAGCAAAATACAACACTGTTTCAACTGCGTAGCTAATTTTTTGGGCAATGCCACGAATACGATTTAGCAGGAAATCGACATCGAAAAAAGTGGCACTCGGAAATTGCTTTACGAAATCTCGCAATATTGGACGTTGCTGTTTATCTAGATGCAGGCTTCCCATATAGGAAACAGGCAAGTCATCTAATACACCTGGGTAGAAAATCATATAAAAATTAGGCATAAAAGACTCCCACTCTACCGACCGAATACTAGTGGCTATTGCTTCTACTACTTGGGTTTCTACTGTGAATGAAAGCTTATCGCCTAATGAAATTTCCAGATTTTCTGCCAAGCCTTCTTCTACTGAAACCGTAGCGGTATGTTTATCTTGAATTTCTGTATGCCAATTACCCTGTACGATTTTATTATCTTTTGGTAGCTGCATATTCCAGGTAAGCGCAAGATCTCTTCCTAACGACTCATCTTGGCGCTCAGTTTCTTTACTGGCGTATTCTCGAATCGGCTGACCATTGATTGCACTTAAACGGCCGCGAACTACTGGGTACAACGGACTATGTTCCAAGCCCTGCTCTTTTACCTGATCAAGGAATGATAGCTTTTCATTCTCAAATAAATTAATGGCGAAAATATTCGGTGCATTATCGGGCACTTTAGATTGCCATGAGGCTACCAAGTCATCTCGAATTGTGGAGATTAGTGCTAGTGAGAAAAAAGTGATCGAAATAGCAACCACTTGAACGATTACCATACGGCGGTTAGCCTTTAGACTTCTTGCGGTAAGTTTTGTCGACACAGGTTTCGATTCACTATATTTTGCAAACCAACTTATGAAGTATTTCGTTATAAAGTATGCAAGCAAAACAAATACAAATAACACGACGATGATATACAAACTAATCTTTACTTCTTGCGTGCCCATGTAAACAATCACCGACAAACCAACTAACATCGCTATTATCGTAAAAATAATAGGCTGCTGCTGTGTTTCCGTACGATTGAGCAATAGTTTTGGCGCAGTCTTTAAAAGCTTATTCAAAAATGGCCATGCAAAACTAGTCACTACAACGAGTGCTGTAAAAACACTAAGCAAGTATGGCTTAATGCTCGCCGCAGGCAACGTTTCAGGAATCAGATCACCGAGGCTTCTTAATATAAAGATATGGGCCACACCGCCTATCATTAAACCGATTATTACTGCGATCAAACTGTATACTATAAATGGCACCGCTACTGCGGCGATCATCCTTTTACCTTGCAGTCCTAAACAGCGTAATAGTGCATATTGATAGGTCATTTCATTTGCGTATTGGTAACTTACTAACGCTGCCGCGACTGCACCTAGCAAAATGGCAATCAGTGCTGTGATGTGTAAGAACCGATAGGCACGATTCAGTGTATTCGCCAGCGTTTGATTCGCGACATCGATAGTGATGAATTCCTGATTCAGTTGCAAACTAGACGCAAGCTCTTGTTGCAAATTATTCAACTTTGACTCTTCGCCTGCAAAAAGGTAACGGAATTTTACACGGCTACCTGGGCGTACTATTTGTGTTTCGGCTACATCTTCCCAGTTCATCATTATCCGCGGTGTAAAACTGTAGAAACTATTACCTCGATCTGGTTCATAGACTAAAATTTTTGAAATTTTGAAAGATGCTTCACCTACATTGACATGTTGGTTTAACGAAAGACCCAATTCATTCAATACTCTATCTTCTACCCACACTTCACCCTTCTCAGGCACTTCTTGAATAGCATAAGGATCTCCATAAAGTTGATTAGACACCTGAAGCTCACCCAGCAATGGATAACCATTGGATACTGCCTTAACACTTGATAGCAGAAATGCTTCTTTTTCTGCACTCTGTTCATTGTCACTCTGTTCGACGGCACTTGAATTAGCCATGGTTTGAAAAGTAAGTGTTTTCGCACTATTGAGAGAAAATGATTCTACAACCGCTTTTTGTTCATCACTTAAATCTGTAGTGGATTGAAGCACTAGATCTGCTGCAATTACTTCTTTAGCCTGACTATTGAATAGTTGCTCCAGTCGATCCCCTAGCAAAGTTATACTAAAAGTGACTGCACAAGCGATGGCTACCGCTATGCAAAACAAACGCATGGAGCTTTGGCGAAGCTGCCTGACCAGAAGATTGTTATAGAAAGTAATCATGGTTATTATTTTTGAGACTTGTCTTGATGTAATTTACCTCGATCTAGGCGATAACACGTATCACAACGCTTAGTTAACGACTCATCGTGGGTTACCAATACCAACGCAGTACCCTGCTCTTGATTAAGCTCAAACAATAGATCAATAACTTTAGACCCAGTATTACTATCTAGATTTCCAGTTGGCTCATCTGCTAATAATAATGGCGGCGTTGTAGAAAATGCACGTGCAATTGCTACACGTTGTTGCTCACCGCCCGATAGCGTTGTTGGAAAATGATTATTCCGATGACTCATTCCAACACGGTCTAACAATGAAATTGCTTTTTCTTTCGCTTGTGTATCATCATTAATCTCTAGTGGCAGCATGACATTCTCTAATGCCGTAAACCCTGGCAATAGATGAAATGCTTGAAAAACGAAGCCTACGTATTGATTGCGTAGCGCAGCACGTTCATCTTCACTCAATTCTTCAAGCTTATGATGGAACAATTCAATACTTCCCGTGGTCGGAATATCAAGGCCTGCTAACATACTTAGTAATGTTGTTTTACCAGAACCAGATTGACCAATTACGGCTACACTTTCTGCCTTATTAACCTGAAAATTTACTTCGTCTAAAATTGAAATTGGCCCTTCTTCAGTCGAGACATTTTTGCTAACTTGGCTACAACGAATAATAGATGAATTTGAAATGACTTTTCTCCGTATTGTAATTATTACTTTCCTAACTGCTTTTAATCTTTGCCATGCCAAAGACAATACAATTTTGGTATTAGGCGACAGCCTCAGTGCCGCCTATGGCATTGAGATTGAACATGGATGGGTCAATCTACTGCGAATTCGCATAGACAACTATAGCGAAGACAAGCAATGGAATGTAGTCAATGCATCGGTTAACGGAGAAACTACCGCAGGCGGTCTAGCACGTCTCCCCGACTTGATAGAGAAATATCATCCTGTACTGTGCATTATTGAGCTTGGAGCAAATAATGGCTTGCGAGGCCAGTCCACATCACTGATGCAGGATAATTTAGAGCAAATGGTAAAACAATGCGACTCCTCCGGTACATCTGTTCTCTTAGGCATCAAGCTTCCACCTAATTATGGAGAAAAATACACGCAAGCTTTCCATCAAATTTATATA
>CAYXVH010000146.1:0-10122 GCA_964468615.1 uncultured Thiotrichales bacterium
AAATATTGTTTTAATGCTTTAGTAGACGGCGGCTCTTCTTTAAAATTTAACATCACTCAAAATATTCATTTATTTGTTATAGGGGTTTATTGTCATGTTCATCACTACGTAATTAGATATGATTACACTATAATTACATACAACACATTGCATAATTACCTTTCCTGAGGAGATCATCATGAGCATGAAACATTACAAAGACGCACAAAAAATGGACATCAGTTCTTTAAACGTTGATGGCGTAAATGCTTTTTTACAAGATGTAGATTCATCTAACGACGCCGGGGCACCTATAAGCTGGGGATTTTTTAGAATGGAAGCTGGAAATCAACTTGAGTACACCTACAGTTATGATGAATGCAAAATAATTGTCGAAGGTGAAATGACTGTACAAGAAGTAGACGGAGAAACCGTAAACGTCTCACCTGGTGACGTGCTTTTTTTCCCAAAAGGAACCAGCATAATATTTACCTCTAAGTCATCTGGACTTGGATTTTACTGCGGACAGCGCAAACAAGGTGAGTTATAGCGAGCAGCATAAAAAATACGCAAAGAGCTTGAAAGAAACCCTAAAGTTGAAATATTCTATACTTTAGTTAACCAATTACATGCAGAAGTCTATAGATGAAATGTAAGCAGCATTTGATGAGATTTATAATAATTAAACTGATACAGATACTTTATTAAATATCAATACTTTGAATTCCTCGAGGCTGCTTGCACCCATCTCCAAAATTACCAATATAATAATTGACCAAGATAGGCCACACTTCAGGCTTATCGATTATGCCAATAGCATAAGGAAGTGACTGTCTTTTTGGGATATCACATTCCCGTTCATTAACACCAACACGAATATAAACAACAACATTCTCCTTAGATTCATCAAATTCAATCTCTGCAATATTCATATTGCCTGTTGCTGTATTTCTAATTCCAACCTGGGCGACTAAAATAAACTGAGAGCTAAAATCTATATCTTCTAAAAGCGATGCTATTTTTTTATCGCCTAATTTCTCGCTTATCCAATGCTCTTTAAGCATGCTAGCATTGTCTATGACGATAACACCTGGTTTTTCTACCGCAGGGCCATCAAACCCAACCATTACTTCATCATATTGAAGCGCGCTTACGGCCATAGCAGTGGGGATCGAAAATATTGTGCTGAGAATGAAAAGTAGTAGTAATCTGGCACGCATCATTACACCTTCTTGAATTGGTTAGTTAGCAAAAGCTAAATAGCGCAAAACCTATTCAAGGCGGGCATTCCGCTAAGAGAACTCTTACATTACAAAACTAAGTTAGTATCCACTTATTTTGCATAGATAACAATTAAAACATCGGCGCAACACCAACCCCGAACAGAAACGACTAATTCAGCCGAATAAGTTATAAAGCTGGCTTGTTATTCACTTATTTAGGTTAGTGAATAATTAAGTGTGCATACCTATTTTTGAGTAAAATTCACAGCCATATTTTGTTTCTTAAATTACATTTAAATTTACAAAACAAGTCCGTCGCGATACTACATCTTTTAAGTTATAGTTTTGAAAATTAGTTTATTGAAAAAATAAATTAATTTCTTTTACTATTTTCTTTCAAATGTGTTTCAAAATATAAAATTTAATGAGGTTCCCCATGTTAATAAAACGACTACCTAGATATGTTCTAACTACGCTTGGACTTTTAATACTATTAAGTTCGCCAGGTCACACAGAAGAGAACCACATGAAACATTGGAGAAACAGCCAATCTACTGAATTACCTTCTATGGAGATTGATGGCGTAAATGCATTTCTTAAAGATATCGTATTTTCTAATGATCCTGATTCACCCATCACATGTGGGTTATTTCGAATGGAAAAAGGCAAAGAACTCCAATTTACCTTTGATTATGACGAAGCCAGTATCATTCTTGAAGGTGAAATGACCATGGCAGAAAAAGATGGTGAAACCATTTTGGTCAAGTCGGGTGATATTATTTATTTAGAAGAAGGAGCAGATATTACATACGCCAGCGATTCCTCTGCACTTGTTTTTTATTGTGGGCAACGATCTTGAGAAATGCTTTAAGTAAAGAGCTTTTTTTGATTAAAATTTATACTGTGCAAAACTTTGTATATTTGTATTTTTAATGCGTCTTATTAATTTTACTACTAGTTTAAAATTTAATCTGCGGGTTATACTACTAAACGGGTAAGTAATTCGAGAAATTGACCCTATTGAACAACTAGATAAATATAAGTCAGTTGCGCAATATCTTTGTGGCGCAATAAACTTTGATGCGGGTGCTATTCATAACAAATGACGGTGCCTGAAAAGATATAAAACTATAATGAGGAGTTCTTATGATTAAGTCACTTAATCTAAATCTAACTTTTGCGGCATTACTATTGTTTACTCCCGCACTCTTTGCAGATGAGAAAAGCTTGCTGCCAATTGATGGGAGTCTAACGGACTTAACTGGTGATGACCCATTTTTTTACACCACTGATCAAATCATTGACGATGAAAATGCGCAAAAAAATGTAGTGGGTACAGGGCGTGTAAAAACTACACACTCACAAGTTCCACATCTGCCTGTATTTTCAGGTTACATGAACACTAATTACACCTATCGATTTGTAAATGTAACGGAACAAACGATGACATTTATAGGCGAAGGTAAACATGGTTTATGGCGGGTACAAGATAACGGCACCATTCGAGAATATCGCAAAAAAGGTACTAAAGGTTTACCCAAAGGTGCAAATTTATTTGCATCTGATAATGCATCCATCATTGCCAATCAGTACAGTAGCTACATTCCAGAAGAAAGCTGGGACGGCTACAAGCATCCTCATCAAGAAGTTGCTGAAGATGGAAATTTAAACTTTATTGATCTACCTTTAAATCATCCAAAATATAAAGGTAAATATGCAGACCATGCACCAGTAGACCTACCTCATTTTTATTGCACCATGTCAGCAAATCAATATCCATATGCTAGAAAAGCAATCGACTTTGCCTTTAAGCAACCTGCTGCAGGTAAAGTAGGCCCATTAGGCAAACGCGCTGGACTTGATGTGAATGAGCTTTACACAAAGGTCTTACGTCTTGAGCAGTTTCCTGATGCGCGATCATGGATCAATGTTGGTGGTAAAGATGCATCTACAGTTAACTGGCAAGCAGTTGATGAGAGTAAAACGCATGTTGAGTATTACCTTGTTGAACGACCATTTTTCAATGAGCCTTATCTTTTCGTAACTGCAGTTTTTGATAACGATGACAATAAAGATTTTCAGTATGTGCGACCAGACGGTGAATACTACGATTTTCTTAAAGGCAAAAAAGTTTCCGTTAAAACAGAAGTAACCCAAGAGCCACGATTCCATATAGAAGGTGGAAAACTTGCTGCTGCTAAAGGCTTACCCATTTATGGTGTACACCATCCAGACCGTGCAGCATTTGGCGGTGGTGGTGCTTGCCCATTAAAAGGTGGTGACTGGAGCAACTATCCAAAAACCACAGGTGCTGCAGGATGGCCAACCAATTATGAAGAGATCACACCTCTTTGTGATGGTGTTCTAGTAGATATTAAGTTTTATGCTAACTTAAACGGTAATGACTGGAGCGACCCAAATGCATACCTTGCAAATGCAGCGCATGGCAAGCAAGAAGTTGAATACAAAATGGAACCAGGTACCTACGGCACATTCACTGACGAGTATAACGTCAAGCGCGGTGCGAAAAATCCTGATGCGATGGATGTTCCTGAAAGCGTAACGCTCAAGTACCCAACCGTACAAAAGCCTGTTATGCCAGCTAACTAATCGATTAACTAAATCGAATAATGAAAGCCCCAGCTAGTAGCTGGGGCTTTTTTTAGTTTAAAAATTAATCTTGCTAATTAGAGTGATACCGCTGCACCATCTCTAACCAGCGTTCATACAAAACATTAGTTAGGCGTTGCATGTTTGCCACACGTATCGCTAAATCTTCGACTATCTCAGACTTTGACTGAATGGTTTTCGATGCTGGGGGAAGACCATCACCATACTCAGCTACCCATTGTTTTAATAACGCAGGAGTTGCTTCTACATGGGCTGTGGTTGCAACTATATTGTTTTGTACAAATGCCTGATTTGGACAATACTGAGTACCAAACAAAGATGTCGCACCATTAGGTATAGTTAGTGAATATTCATGCCAATGTATGGCTTTAATCTCATCGCTTAATTGGCTAAACCATTCCTGAGCAACTGGGTTTTCAACCCAGTCCAATGTAAACCAACCGATTTCTTTATGCTGCATTGGGGATACTATTCCACCTAAAGCTTTGCTAATGAGCTGAGCACCAAAGCAATGGCCAAATATGGGAAAATTTTCTGCAATAGCTTGTTGGATTAGATTTATCTCGTCCTCAATCCAAGAAAACGAATCATTGACACTGGAGTCACCACCTAAAAATACTAAGCCACTAGCTTTATCAAAATCAAATGTAACTGAATCTCCTTGATCGATTGCAATTAGTTCATATTCATATTGTTGATTTTTTAGAAATTCTAAAAAATAACCTGCACCCACTGGCTCATCATGTCGGTATATGCGTATAGGTTTCACTGTTCAACTAAATGGAAACGCAGACACTTTATTTAGTCTTAGATCTTTTCTCTTTTGCAGGATCCAGAAAAGGAGTCTCTGCTGTAGTAGCACTACAGCAGACATTTTCACCCTTGACTTCTAGCTTTATACCAGCTTGCGCCAGTTCTGGTTTTAACTGCACCATTGCTATTGATTTTTTCAAGATAGGAGAAAATACCGGAGCCGTAACGATACCTACTTTTTCACCGTCTTGATAAACATCAGCCTCAGCATCCACTGCAGTATCGCAATCAGCAATGATTCCAAATGTTCTAATCTTTTCTTTACCAATTGACTGCATTACTGCATCTTTGCCACGATAATCGGCGGTCTTCTTTTTACTCACCGCAAACCCAATTCCTACTTCCCATGGCGTATTCTCTTCTGTCATATCATAAGGATAAAACAAAAGTGCAGCCTCAACGCGAATTGCATCGATGCAGTTAAAAGAACAAGGAATAATTCCAATATCTTTGCCATTTTCTAATATTGCATCCCAAATAGGCCCAACATCATTAGCTTTGGCAAAAATCTCATAGCCACGTTCACCAGAATATCCAGTGCGCGAAATCATGCATTGATGATCAAATAAGGTAGTCGGCATGTGATGGAAATACTTCAAGCTTTGCAAATCGATGGGAGTGTGTTGATCAAGAAAATCGACCGCAGCAGGACCCTGCAAAGAAATGTCATGCAAATCATCATCAAATATAATAGTGACATTCTTACCATGTGCGGATTTTTGTAACTGCTCCATACCAGTGCCACCCCCATGTACCATCATTACGTGATTAGGTGATATATGAAACATAATGCAATCATCGGTGATGCGGCCTTCTTCATTAAGAATGATTGCGTAAATCGATCTACCCGGATATACGATGGATAAATCACGAGTGCATACATGGTTAGCCACAGCATGTGCATCAGTGCCTACAATATGTACCTTTTTAAGACCTGAAACATCAAATAGGCCAGCTGCTTCTCTAACAGCAAGATGCTCTTTAACTACATCTTGATCGTATTCCCATGGCATATCCATACCATTCCAATCTCCAAGAGGAGATCCCAGTGCTTTATGTCTTGACTCCAAAGCAGTATGACGAGTTACCGACATGTATTTCTCCTTTTCTATTTTATTTTTACTACAAGTCACTATTACTAACTTGCCATCACAATATGCATAGCTAAAAATTGGCTAATTCACATTACTATTAAAAACATACTTGCCTTAGGTCAATGACTAAAAGTATGTACAACTTAAGTGGTAATTATGGACAATGGCACACGAAATTTTATCCATAAAAACACTTAACTGCTATAATTATAGTAGTAAATACTTGATATTTATCTTTTTTCGCTTCTATGAGAAAACTCAGTTAAAAATATAATATGAGCAATAGTCGAACAAGAATAAGGTGAATCCATAACGAGGCAGTGTTGTGTTATTTGACAATCAAAAAAGTACCAGGGACACATCTAGACCATTGTTGAGACCGACGAACTGGAAAAATCTATTTCGCTCCAACAAAAATGGAAAATGTTCTGGATACAAAGATGATGCGCTGGCTCATCATAGGCATATACATTTCCTACATACCGTACTCAGATCCATAATTGAAAAACCTGGCTCGAACGCGCCTTTCAAAATGCTTTTAAAAGAAATTGAAAACATCTTCTCTGCTGATGCAAGCGCAGTGTATTTGACCAAAGAATCTGGCGAAAATGAATTATTAGCAAGCACAAACGAGCAAGACCTGCTATTCAGCTATTTGAACCATATATCGATAGATGAACATTACAATGCACTGCATTCTCAAATTAATAATAGTAGCTACCACATAAAAATTATACGCCTTAGTGAAGATAGTCTAAATACATATGGAACCTTACTTTTAAAAATTCCCAAAGACTTATCAGATAAAATTTCTATCGAGGAAATCCATTCAATAAGGACTGCATTGAGCGGAATATTATCAAGTTCACAACATCTTGATATGAGTAAGCGTGTTGCGTTACATCAAGAAAGAGCCTTAATTGCTAGAGAACTACACGACTCATTAGCTCAATCACTCTCTTATCTTAAAATTCAAGTTAGTCGTCTACAAGCACTACTAAAACCCAACAAGATAAAATCAGAGAATGATGTGGTTGCGGTGAATGGAATCGTGGAGGAACTACGCACTAACTTAGATGTTTCGTACAAACAGTTACGCGAGTTAATTACAACTTTTAGACTAGCTTTAAATAGTCGTGACCTGTCCCACGCTTTAGAAAATTCAATTGAAGAATTTGAAAATCGCAGCAGTGTTGCGATTAATCTAGATAATAGGTTATCTCGAACAGATCTAGCAGTAGATGAAGAAATTCATGTACTGCAAATAATTAGAGAAGCCATATCAAATATAGTGAGACATTCGCAAGCTAGTCGTGCTGAAGTTACTCTATGCATACTGCCAGAGAGATTGGTAAGTATCACTATTGATGATAATGGCATTGGAATAAATCTCAATCAGACTGCTACCCACAGACACGGAATGATTATCATGCAACAACGCGCTCATGATTTAGGAGGCAAATTCCGTGTACAGGAAAGCCTACTCGGCGGCTCATGCATAAGTGTAACTTTTGAAACTAAGAATTAATAACAACTAACCTATGCGGAATACATATGCAAATAGATAATTCGGTTTTAATAATTGATGATCATCCTTTATTTCGTAAAGGTGTAAGCCAACTTATCAGCGACATGGGTAATGAATTTAAACTAATTGGCGAAGCTCCATCAGGTGAAGAAGGAATCAAACTTGCTTTACAACATAATCCAGATCTCATTTTACTTGATTTAAATATGAAAGGTATGGATGGAATTGAAACGTTAATTGAGCTTAAAAAAATAAGCATTGACTCATTTGTGGTCGTTTTGACAGTATCGAATGATGAGAAAGATTTAGTGTCTGCATTACGTAATGGTGCGGATGGCTATCTTTTAAAAGATTTAGAGCCTGAAGTTTTAAAATCTAAATTACAAAGCGTAATGAATGGGCAAATGGTGATAGATCAAAATTTGTCTGAAAAGCTTGCTAACTCCATACGACAAGAGAGTAATTCCTCTCCTGAAAGCCAAGAAGATGCATCCTTAACCACCAGAGAAAAAGAAATATTACAGTTAATAGCTAACGGCAATAGCAATAAGCTTATTGCTCGTGAATTAGATATCAGCGATGGCACTGTGAAGGTTCATGTTAAAAATTTATTAAGAAAACTTAAAGTTCATTCCAGACTTGAGGCTGCCGTATGGGCATTAAGCAATGGCTTTGGTAAGCAGCATTAAGCTTACATATCAGTATGAATAAATTGAGTAATTTCATGCTGTATTGTAACAAACATATTGAAGATAAAAATATTCCAAAGCTAGCTGACGACAAGAAAACTGCAGCAAACTTATTAAGCAATCTTGAACAAGTCGTATTCCAAATTAATCCATCGAGCAAGTGGGTTTACTTAAATGCATCCTGGAAGTACTTAACAGGCTATTCACGAGATGAAGCATTAGGCACACGTTTATTGGATTATGTTCATCCTAAAGATCGACCCAGTGTTGAAGAGTTCTTACAACAACTTCATCAACAAAATAACAAAGTGAAAAATTCAATTGTTTCTCGCTTTCTTTCTAAACAAAATACTACTATTTATACCGTAATTCGTGCGAATACAATTTTCAGTGGTAATGACAATATTGAAATAAAAGGTATTATTGGAACAATAACTGATGTTGCGGAAAAGATGCATGAACAAGACATTCTTAGAGCAAAATACCGCAGTCTACGTAACTTGGTAGATAACTATTCCGGGATGCTGTATAGGTGTCGCAATGATGAGACGTTAACTATTGAATATGCAAGCTCGGGATGCTTAGAACTCACAGGTTATAGCTATGAGCAATTAGTTAAAAATAATGAAGTTACGTACATCAACATTATTCATCCTGATGACCGTCAACGAATCATGGAAATCATCCAATACAAATTACCTGACGGCAAAGATTATGAACTCACTCATCGAATCATGACCGTTGATGGGATTGAGCGCTGGGTACTCAACAAAGGTAAAGGAGTTTATTCATCAAGCGGAGAATTGCTTTCTTTTGAAGGTTCATTATTTAATTTTGATAAACAAAAACACACTCAAAAACTTGATCAAAAATATTCTTTATACGATTCCGAAACAAAACTACTTAATAAAATATTATTTATAGATCGATTAGAACATGCCATAGAAAAAATAAAATCTAGAAAATCTTATGCGTTTTCATTGTTATTATTGAGCATTGACCAACATTCTCAGATTCTTGAAAGTTTGGGTTCTACAAGTGCTGATTTCCTCATGACTGAAATTGGCTTACGAATTTCTGAAGACCTACACCAACCCATTTCAATGTGCAAATTACAAAATACATTGTTTGGTATTTTAGTAGATTCATCTGAATACAGCATAAAAAACATCACTAAGCTAATTAATCAAATTCAGGAACAAGTTCAGGCCCCTTTATCCATAGACGATAACGAAATATTTGCAACAGCAAGTATTGGTGTAGTAATTGGTCACCCAAAACATAAAGATAGCGACAGCATATTGATTGAAGCTCAAAATGCATTAAGTCGCGCCATTAGTTTGGGCGGCGCACGCTACGAAGTTTCTGATTTGATCGCCCATGGAAGAGCTGCTTTACAAAGCCATATGGAATACGAGCTTGAACAAGCTCTTGAAGAAAAAAAATTACTTGTCCATTGGCAACCTATAGTCACTGTTAAAGATAATAAATTAATAGGGCTTGAGGCCAGATTGGTTTGGCCGCACCCGATTAAAGGATTACTTTATGCTGATCAATTTGTACCTGATTCAGATGACACTCAACTAATCATCCCCCTATGGGAGTGGATGTTAAATGACACATACAGACAAATCCAAAACTGGAACGAGTCTATTTCTGGTATAGAAAAACTTGACTTAAACATTCAAGTAACGGGCGCATCATTATTAGATGCAGATTCAATATTTAGATTACGTGAAAAGTTATTATCGGTTAAGCCTGAGCTATGCAATTTAATCGTTGGTGTTTCTGAAAATGTACTTAGCCATGCTCCACGAACCACAAATAGCATATTGAAACCAGTAGATGGAAAAGACATACAATTATTATTAGATGGATATGGGCATCAAGAAACTTCGCTGCATTTGCTTAAAAACATGCCGATTGACTTTGTCCGGCTGGATCCTACTTTAACTGAAAGTTGTTTGAAAGACCGAGGAATATTTATCAATGCGATTGTTTCACTAATGCATAGCTTAGATATAAGCGTAATCGCAAATGGAGTACAAACCGAAAATCAATTTAGAATACTTAACCAAGCAAACGTAGACATTGCGCAAGGAGCTTTCGTCTCCAAACCACTAACTGAAGATGCAACAAGAAATATTCTCTTGAAAAAACTGGAG
>CAYXVH010000147.1:0-4191 GCA_964468615.1 uncultured Thiotrichales bacterium
CTGTTGGCTTTAAAGCGGTTATAGGTGCTTATGGTTGGCTAGATGATTTGTTTGAAGCGATTAATAAACAAGGCGTTGAATCCGCACCAGACTTTATAACAGTGGATAGCGCTGATGGCGGCACTGGTGCAGCACCCATGAGTTTAATTGACTATATGGGCTTACCCATTGAAGAAAGCCTGCCTCTCGTGATCGATTCTCTTAAAAAACACGGTTTACGTGAGCACATCAAAATAGCAGCATCCGGCAAGCTTATAACACCTGCAGAAGTCGCATGGGCCTTTGCGATGGGCGCAGACTTTGTTAATTCGGCACGTGGATTTATGTTCTCTTTAGGCTGCATCCAAGCCTTACAGTGCAATAAAAACACCTGCCCTACCGGCATCACTACTCACAACAAAAAGCTTCAAACAGGGTTAAACCCAACTATTAAGGCAGAACGTGTAAGGAGTTACGCCCAAAACATGGTCTATGAAGTAGGGGTAATTGCTCATTCGTGCGGCGTTAAAGAACCGCGCTTATTATGTAGATTTCATGCCCGTATGGTTAGGCCAGATGGAAAGTCTGTTCCTTTAAATGAGTTATATCCCGAAACTGTGGATGGATGAATGTTGTTAGTTAAGAACAAAATAATAATTACTAATTTAGGAGATTAAACATGTCAGCATTAATAGGAACTGCAAACGCCTTACAAAATATTTTAGATAAATTTCGTGGCCTTGATTTTCTTGGACCACTTGCACTGCGTTTATATTTAGCGCCTATTTTCATAGCAGTAGGTTTGCATAAATTCATGAACATTGAAGATATTGCCAGTTGGTTTGGCAATCCAGATTGGGGGCTTGGTTTACCAGCGCCGATGCTAATGGCATATCTAGCTGCAGGCACGGAATTATTTGGAGGCCTAGCGTTGCTATTTGGTGTTGCGGTGCGTTGGTTTGCAATTCCTTTAATGATTACCATGTTAGTAGCCACTTTTTCAGTGCACTGGGATCATGGTTGGTTTGCCGTAGCACCTGGTAACCCAGAAACTAGCACCGCAAAACCTATTGCTAAATACTTAGGCATTGATGCCGCAAAAAGTAGTCTAGAAAATAGTGAAGAAGTTGGTAAACGAGTAAGTGCTGCAAAAACATTAATGAAAAAACATGGTAATTATGATTGGCTATCAGAAAAGGGAGGTTTCGTGGTACTAAATAACGGAATCGAGTTTGCCGTTACGTATTTCATCATGTTGCTAGTATTATTTTTCATAGGTGCAGGTAAATACTTCAGCGTCGATTATTGGCTACACAAATTCTTTAGAGAAGAATAGCCCTGCTTCAATAGCGCAGAATAACAATCAACTCTGCAAGTCATCAAAATAAGCCCTGCATCCATACTTTGTGCAGGGCTATTACAATAAGTTACATCAGCATTTAGTCATATCGGTAATTTTTGCAGCAGTAGTACGGTCTACTAGGCTAAGGTAAAATACAAACCATGCAGAATTCACCACAAAAATCATATCCCGTTTCAGGCTCAGGCCTGGGCTTGCGCCGCGATCTACTCAATGAGTTAGAAGCAGACTTTCCTGCAGGGATCGACTTCATGGAAGTGGCTCCAGAAAACTGGATAGGTATAGGCGGCCGACTGGGCAAACGTTTCCGCGCACTTACAGAAAAAGTGCCTTTTGTAACCCATGGTTTGTCATTATCCATAGGCAGTCCGGCACCTCTTGACGAAAATTTTGTTCACGATGTTAAAAAGTTTTTAGATGAACATAATATTCGCTGCTACAGCGAACATCTTAGTTATTGCTCCGACCAAGGTCACCTCTACGACTTAATGCCGATTCCTTTTACTGAAGAAGCTGTGCATTACGTTGCAGATCGAATTGAACGTGTACAAGATATTTTAGAAAGAAAAATAGCCATTGAAAATGTTTCCTATTACGCCGCACCCGGCAAAGAAATGGATGAAATTAATTTCATCAATGCAGTTCTAAAAGAAGCAGATTGCGATTTACTTTTAGATGTAAACAATATTTATGTGAACTCGGTAAATCATCATTATGACCCAATGAAGTTTTTACAAGACTTGCCAAGTGAACGCATTGCTTACTGTCATGTTGCTGGGCACTATAATGAAGCTGAAGATCTAATTGTTGACACTCATGGTGCAGATGTAATTGATCCTGTGTGGGATATTTTAGATAAGGCATATGAGCTATTTGGCAACATGCCAACCTTACTCGAAAGAGACTTCAACTTTCCACCTATGAATGAACTGATGCAAGAAGTTCACACCATTCGCAATCTTCAAAACAAATGGGATGAAGCTCAGCAAGCCGTAGCCAAAGCTAGTTAGTCGAGCATAAAATATGTCTAACGAAAATGCAGCATTCAAAAAAGTTCAATACGACTTTACTGCCCACTTAAGAGACCCAGAACACGCAGCTGCGCCTAGCGACATTGAAGATCGTCGCATGGAAATTTATCGTGGTCTTTTCTACAGAAATGTAAAAAACTTTATCGATAATGCTTTCCCAGTGTTACGAAAACTGTATAGCGATGAGAACTGGCACAAAATGGTGCGGGATTTTTTCGCCAATCACCAATCTGTTTCCCCCTATTTCAAAGATATTTCGCTAGAGTTTTTAACCTATCTGCAAAATGAACGCGAACTTCAAACAGAAGACCCCGTTTTCATTAAAGAATTAGCTCACTATGAATGGCTAGAAATTCATTTAACCTTTTCAGACATAGAGCCAGACTTATCTAATATCGATAAGAATGGTGACTTATTAAAAGACATGCCAGTTTTATCACCTCTTGCTCAGATGCATGGTTATCACTATCCAGTGCATAAAATTAAGCCAAGCTTCCAGCCAGAGGAGCCAAGTGAACAAGCACATTTTTTAATAGTACATAGAGACCAACAAGACAAAGTTAGTTTTACAGAACTCAACCCGATCACAGCAATGCTTGTTGAAATGTTGACAGTTGATAATTCAAAAACAGGCCAAGAATGCTTAGATGAGATAGTAAAAAGAATTAACCACCCAAATCCTGAAATTGTTTATAAGGGCGGCGAGCAAACATTAAAGCAATTACGTAGCAGCGAAATCATTTTAGGCACTAAGTTTAATCAGCATTCTCAATGGCCGCTTTAGGTCGTTCGCAGACATTTTAACAAGACGCAGCGAAACAATATTAATAAAAAACCCGTGAGTGTTACCACTCACGGGTCGAGGCATCCGTGCCAGGAGATGAACATTCAATCCCTGCTAACTATCTGTCAGACAAATATCTGTCAAATGAAATACTATGAATGTAAGTTTAATCATCACCCAGCAATTAATTGTGACTCAGTACACATTTTGTACAAACCATTTGTAACTAAACGTTACAGAATTAACTATTGTTAATATTTATTTATCGCGAAGAATTATACGAAAGTCGAGCTGACAAAAAGCTGCTAAACCCATAGAAAACTAGATAAGAAAATATCAGATTTGCGATAAGTGAATTACGCAAGAAAGGAATGCCAGCTACATATGCTTGCAACAGGCCATTATAATTTTGTGGGTACATTTCGTGGTGTAACCAAGCACCAAAATTAGTTATAAGGAAAAATAGTATCGAAGCTACAATTGCCGCTACACCGACTCGTAGAATACTAAACTGCTTAAGCACACTACCAATAAGCACAGTAATCACAACACCTGCATACACATACCAAACTGTACTATGAAACCCCAACACCAAATCACTCAGCACCATTGCTGTCAATGGAACAAAATAAGCAAGTATACGATTTGAGAAAAATGCTCCAGCAAATAATGCCATCGCAGCGATGGGCACAGCATTAGGAGGATGAGGCACCAAACGAAACATCGCTAAGAGAATTATGACACCTATAATCCACGCAGAATGAACTCTAGCCATAACGATAAGATTACTAGAAATAGAGATCCTTATAGTATACACCTGCAATTTAAGTATTTATCTACTTAGGCAATAAAGATAAGAAACCGTACTGAAAGTGTATACCTGTAATTACCTCATCAACGGAAAAATTAAAGCCGAGTTAAAAACTGATCAGGATTGATAACTATTTATCTGCTGCGATAGAAGATTAGTAAGCATTCTTGCTACGTAAGACCACCAAAATCGTCTTAAAGATTATTTGCATATCCAATTGCAACGA
>CAYXVH010000148.1:0-2561 GCA_964468615.1 uncultured Thiotrichales bacterium
GTTTTAAACGTTACACCTTCAGCAATCATTTGTTGCATACGGCGATCAATCACTTTCTTTTCCATTTTAAATTCTGGAATGCCATAACGTAATAAACCACCAATGCGATCTGCACGTTCAAAAACGCTTACATCATGGCCAGCTCTCGCGAGTTGCTGAGCCGCTGCCAAACCCGCAGGACCAGAGCCCACAATGGCAACTTTCTTACCGGTTTTATTTTCTACAATTTGAGGTTGTACCCAGCCATTTTCAAAAGCCTTATCGATAATAGTCAGCTCTACACTCTTGATCGTTACTGGGTCATCATTGATACCCAGTACGCAAGAGCCTTCACATGGTGCAGGGCACAATGTGCCGGTAAACTCAGGGAAGTTGTTAGTCGCATGCAAGCGTTGGATTGCATCTTCCCATTGATCTCGATATACCAAATCATTCCAATCAGGAATTAAATTGCCTAGTGGACAGCCTTGATGACAGAACGGAATACCGCAGTCCATGCAGCGCGCCGCTTGATCTTGTAATGGAGCAAGATTCCATGACGCCATTACTTGGCTCCAGTCTTTAAGACGAACTTCAACAGGGCGGTACGGTTGTTTCGCCCGGTTATATTCCATAAATCCAGTAATTTTAGCCATGTGCAGCCTCCATTACCGCCTCATCCACTGAGGTTCCTTCTGCTTCAGCCTTTTTCATAGCTGCAAGCACACGCTTATAATCTTTTGGCATCACTTTAATAAATTTGCTTTGATATTTATTCCAGTTATCTAAAACATTGCTAGCGACAGTGCTCTTGGTAAATGCACGATGATTAGTAAGTAAGTTTTTAACTACTTCTTTATCTTCGTCATCAAGTTCATCAAGATCGACCATATCGAGGTTGCACAATATTTTAAATTCTTCTTTGTTGGCTAACACATAGGCTTCGCCACCAGACATTCCTGCTGCAAAGTTGCGCCCAGTAGGTCCTATTACAACAACGCGACCTCCAGTCATGTATTCACAACCATGATCACCTATACCTTCAACTACCGTGTGCACACCACTATTACGCACGCAAAAACGTTCGCCTGCCATGCCACGTATGTAGGCTTCACCTGAAGTGGCGCCGTATAACAACACGTTGCCGACAATTATGTTTTCTTCAGGTGTGAAAGTGGATTTGCTGGATGGATAAACAATAATCTTTCCACCAGATAAACCTTTGCCTAAGTAGTCATTTGCATCACCTTCTAAAGTCATGGTGACTCCTTTAGGCACAAAGGCACCAAAACTCATTCCTGCTGAACCATTGAAATGTGCTTGAATAGTATCTTCGGGTAAGCCTTCAGCGCCATAACGCTTGGTGATGTGATAGCCTAAGATGGTACCCACTGAACGATGGATGTTTTTTACTTCAAGTGAAACTTCTACCGCTTTACCATGATCAATTGCATCTTTACATTGCGGTACTAGCTGTGTGACATCCAATGATTGCTCAAGACCATGATCTTGTGTGGTTGTGCAATATGACTTGGTGTTCATTGGATTAGCTGGTTCGTGAAGAATGCTACTGAAATCAAGTCCGCGCGCTTTCCAATGGTCCACGGCGCTATTTACATCTAAACTTTTTACTTGGCCAATCATTTCATCAAAAGTACGGAAGCCAAGTTTTGCCATATACTCGCGTACTTCTTCAGCTATAAACTTAAAGAAGTTTTCAACGAATTCAGGTTGTCCTGCAAACTTCTTGGTAAGTTCTGGGTTTTGCGTTGCTACACCCACTGGGCAGGTGTTTAAGTGACATACGCGCATCATAATGCAACCCATTACTACAAGTGGTGCAGTCGAGAAACCAAATTCTTCTGCGCCTAGCAACGCAGCAACGATTACATCGCGTCCGGTTTTTAATTGCCCATCGGTTTGCACTACGATGCGATCACGTAGGCCATTCATCATCAACACTTGCTGAGTTTCCGCTAAGCCTAATTCCCAAGGTAGGCCTGCGTGTTTTAAAGAACTCATTGGTGACGCACCGGTTCCACCATCATAACCAGAAACCAGTACTACATCTGAGTGAGCCTTTGCAACCCCTGCGGCAACTGTCCCTACGCCCACTTCAGCTACTAATTTCACATGAATGCGGGCTTCTGGATTAGAATTTTTCAAATCGTGAATCAGCTGTGCTAAATCCTCAATCGAATAAATATCATGGTGTGGCGGAGGAGAAATTAAGCCAACTCCAGCTGTGGAGCCACGTACTTTAGCAATCCATGGATATACTTTAGTGCCTGGTAGTTGACCACCTTCGCCAGGCTTCGCACCTTGTGCCATTTTGATTTGGATATCATCGGCATTGACTAAATATTCACTGGTTACACCAAATCGTCCGGATGCGACTTGTTTGATTGAGCTTCTTCTGGAGTCGCCATTCTCATCAGGTGTAAATCGATCAGAATCTTCGCCACCTTCACCTGTATTAGATTTACCACCAATGCGGTTCATTGCAATAGCTAAAGTTTCATGTGCTTGTTTGCTGATTGAGCCATAAGACATGGCGCCGGTTGAAAACCGTTTCATTATTT
>CAYXVH010000149.1:0-7385 GCA_964468615.1 uncultured Thiotrichales bacterium
ACCATTAGGTGATGATGACCACTTTGATGAAGATGTTTGGGTTGATGGTCGTGTTGCGTTCTACCTGAAAGGAAAAATTAAAGGTAAGTATTTGGTTACTGCGCAATTGGATACTACTGAAGATGAGTTACGTAACTTAGGTGATCGTTTGGAAGAAGAAGATCCTACTGAAATCTTTAGACGTCTTGACCCAGATCGCTACTACGCAGTGTATGGTGATGATTCTACTACGATTGATGATACCGATAGCCAAGGTGCGGTATATCTGCGCGTGGACTGGGATAAGAGTATGGCATTGTGGGGCAACTACAATACTGATCTTACCGGTACTGAATTTGCTCAATACAACCGCAGCTTATATGGCGCCAAGTTAGAACACCGCAATGTAGATACTACTAAGTTTGGTGATCATAAACACGAAATGCATCTGTTTGGAAGTGAGGCGCAAACGGCTGCAGCACACAATGAATTTATCTCCACCGGTGGTTCGCTTTACTACTTACGTGATACTGATGTGGTACAAGGTTCAGAAAAGATTTGGGTTGAAATACGCGCACGTGATACTGAGCAAGTTGTAGAAATTATCACATTGGTACATGGAAGAGATTACGACATTGACTATATTCAAGGTCGTATCATTCTTACACGTCCGCTGACTCAATTTGAGATAGGTTCGGGTCCATCAATTATTAAAGACACACTATTAGATGGCAACGATGTGTTCTTGTTAGCAGATTATGAATATCGACCAGATGCATTTAGTGCAGATGAAATTACTTCAGGTGCACGTGGTAAGGTTTGGTTAAATGATTACATTGCATTGGGTGGTACATATGTCGATGAGGAACGCGATGGAGTCGATTATAAGTTAAAGGGTACTGACGTTACGTTGCGAGCAGGAAAAGGCACTTACATTAAATTTGAGTATGCAGAATCGGATGCACAACAAACAGATAATGATTTTATGTCTGCAAATGGTGGCATTAGTTTCACTAAGCAAAATTCATTAACGGATAATAGTGATGGTGAAGCAAAAGGAGTTGAAGCGAGAATAAACTTTGCAGAATTGAGTGATCATGAGGGTTATATTATGGCTTGGTGGAAAGATCGAGATGCAGGATTCTCTTCTACTGCACGTTTAGATGATGGAATTGAAACTATAGACACTGGTGTTGAAGGCCAGTGGCAAGCAACCGAGCGTTTAGACTTAACTGCACGTGCAACTAGACTTGATAAGAGAACTCAGAATGAATTCTCTGCAATTAGTGTTCAAGGTGACTATGAGGTTAGTGACAAGCTTAGCGTTGGTCTAGAACTTCGTCATGAAGATGAAGAAGACGATATCTTAAATACAGATGGTAAGGCCACACTTGCGGGAGCCGAAATTCGTTATGGCCTAACCGAACACACTGAACTGTATACCAGCGGACAATTTGTGATTAATGATAAAGGTGATTATGAAAGCAATGCGTTGGGTACCATCGGTGTAGAAACGCAGGTTAGCGATCGCTTAGCGTTGAAGACTGAAGTCAGTTCAGGTGACCGTGGTGATGCAGTTGTGCTGGGAATGGAGTACGACGTCACTCCAAATATGAATATAAGTTTAGATGCAGGTTTTGGAAGTGGTGCGACCAGTCAAGTCGGAACAAACTATACTACCGCAAATGGCTTGGAACTCTATGGTAGTTATGCTGTAGATCCAGATCGTACCGATAGTGGTCAATCGAAGTTTACCTTTGGCACTAGAAAGCGTTATGGAAATGGGCTTTCTTTATATAGTGAAAGTCAGTTTGGTGAAGGTGAAGAAGAACAAAGTATTGCACGCACGTATGGGCTTGATTTTGATTTGACCGAGCAATGGCGTTTATCAGCTTCGGTACAAAAAAATGATATTGAAGATGATTTAGGTGATATCGATCGTCGTGCTGCAACTATAGGTGCTGCATATAAAGGTGATGATGTTAAGTTTGGTTCGGTACTTGAATATCGTGAAGATGATAATAGTCAAACCAATGAAGATACGACGCAATGGATTACTTCGAATACCGTTGAATGGCAACAAAGTGAAAGCCTGCGTTGGTTAGGTAAAGTTGAACTCTCGACTACACATAGTGAAGCCAACAAGAGTGATGAAGCGAAATATGCTGAATTGGATTTAGGTTTTGCATATCGTCCAGCATTTAATGATCGACTTAATATTCTTGGCAAGTACACCTTTGTGTATGACCTTGCGAGCAGTGGTCAGGATACATCACTTGCAGATCAACGCAGTCATATCTTTGCTGTTGAAAGCATCTACGATGTAAGTAAGAAATGGGAAGTGGGTGGCAAGCTTGCATATAAGACGGGCGATACACGTATTACTCGTGGTGCAGGTTCGTGGTTTGAAACTGGTGCGCATTTAGCTGTAGCACGTGCACGCTATCACATGCTTAAGAAATGGGATGCTTTGTTCGAATATCGTTGGTTAGAAACTGAAGAACGTGATGATAGTAAAGATGGTGCTCTGATAGGTGTGTATCGCCATGTTGGTAAACATATGAAAGTGGGTGCGGGTTATAACTTTACAGATTTTGATGATGATCTAACCGATAACGATTACGACTCGAACGGTTGGTTCTTCGATATTACAGGAAAGTATTAATGGAAAAGACTGGCAACAAAATTCAAAAACTTTGCTTTAGAAAAAGTAAGATTATCTATTGCATTATGCAAATGCTATTTGTGTTTTTGAGTTTTATTTTATTCGCACAAAATGCTAGTGCCTTAGAAAGTTGTTATGTGGCTTCAGATAGTACAAATCGACTTACTTTTGTTGCAGATCGAACTGATGGAAGTACTTCCATTGACGTGGGTCCATTTGGTGCATCTTTAATTGAAGCTTTAGCAAAAGACCCATTAACTGGAACTGTATATGCAGCTAACGCTAATCAATTAGGTACAGTAAATTTAGATACTGGAGCGTTTACAGCTACTTCAAGTACATTTGGAACTGCGCTGGCTGCAAATGGAGATTTAACATCAAATGTTGGCTTAAATGATATTGATGCCCTTGCTTTCGATTTGTCTACAGGATTTTTATATGGTGTACAGAACGCTAGTGGGCCAGAAGTTTTGTTTCGTATTAATCCAGCGACAGGTGCAATTATCCCAGGAGTTATGGGGGGAGGAAATGATTATTTATTAGTAAATACAACGGGAAGTATTGATGATCTAGCTATTGATCAGGCCGCTACAATGTTTGCCTCCAATGCAGGAAGTCTTTATACCATTAACTTTGCTGCAACAGGTACAACTTCAGCTACTTTAATTGGTTCATTCGGTGGACCTAATGATATGGAAGGTTTGTCCACTGATGTGCCTGGTAATTTGATTGGTAGCACAGGTGCAAACAATTCTACTGGGAGCTTTAACAACAGTATTTGGAGTATTAGTAAAACGACAGGTGCAGCTAGTAACCAGGTATTCATTCCAATAGGTGGAGACTATGAAGGAATTACATGTGCACTTGCGAACGTTGACTTAAGTCTTTCCAAAACAGCTGCCCTGACAAATGATGCTGATTCAAGTGGAACTATTACTGTGGGTGATGAAGTTACATATAGCATTACAGTGGGAAACAATGATGCTAATCAAATTGCATCAGGAGTTGAGGTTACTGACAATATTAATACCCTTGCTGGATTAACTTTTGTTTCTTCAAGTACAACTAAAGCAACACCAAATCCTTACGATAGCGCGACAGGGGTTTGGTCAGTTGGCGTTGTTCCTGCAAATACAAGTTATCAATTAGATCTTGTTTATAGCGTAGGCGCTGCTGCAGGTGGTAATACAATTACTAATACCGCAGAAGTAACCCAGTCTGCAAATCCAGATCCAGATTCTGAGCCCGATAATGATGATGGTGATCAGAGCGAAGATGATGAAGATAACGCAACAATCACTGTAAATTTTGCCACACTTACAATTTCCAAGAGTTTCGGTGCTGATCCAATTGCAATAGGAGGTATTAGCACTTTAACAATTACACTTGGTAATATTAATGCGACTGCTGCAACATTAACTGCAAATCTAGTGGACACATTGCCTACTGCAGGAAATGGAGATGTAGTTGTCGCTACAACACCTAATATTGGAGGTACTTGTAACAGTGCGAATGTAACCGCAATAGCGGGAACTACAGCTATAACTTATGCAAGTGGTGCCACTATTCCAGCGGGCGGCTGTACGATTACCGTAGATGTAACGTCAGCAACTGCGGGCATATATACCAACACCATAGCAGCAGATGCATTACAAACAGATCTTGGTAATAACACTACTGCTGCATCAGATAGTTTAACAGTTAGTACTACGACTCCACCAACGGTTACAAAATCATTTAGTCCAAATTCAATTACAGCAGGTGGTACAAGTCAACTTACTATTGCATTAGGTAATAGCAACGCAAGTACAATAACATTGTCAGCTAATATGGATGACAACTTGCCATCCGGGGTTACTGCATCATCTGTAAATGGTGCTACTACGTGCCCTGGTACAGTAGATATAAGTACAAATACAAGAGTGCGCTACATTTCAGGTGCAACCATTCCTTCTGGTGGTTGCAATATTGTGGTCGATGTCACCTCCAATACATTAGGTGTTGTAACAAACACAATATTAACAGGTGCGTTACAAACTAACTTGGGAAGTAATGCAAATCCTGCCAGCGATAGCTTAACTGTAAATGCAGGCGGTGGTGGCACACCATCGTGTCCTGCAGGAACATCGTTAGTAAATCTTGCTACACCGCGAAATGCAACTACCGCAACTTCAACAGGAAATGTTACTGGAACAATTTCAAATGGGACAGGCCCAATATTGGCCATAGGAACAAATGTTGCTGGAAGTGGAGAGCCTAGATTAAGGTTTACACCCGCTTCAGTTACTTTAGGGTTCCCAGATATAGTCCCATTGAATGGAACTATCATAATGTCACTAGCACAAGATAATGCGGCGGGTGTAATAGATATACAAGACTCAACTGATAATTCAATTTTTTCAGCACCACTATCATTTACTGGTTCGAATCCAATTGATGACAGAATTGAGCATTTAAACTATAACGTTGCATCTCCTAATGGTGCCCAGTTTGTACGCTTCACGCTTACCGCAGGCGGATTTCGAGTAGATGGTCTTCAGTATTCGCAAATTTGTGAACCGATTTCTGCAGCAGATTTGTCTATCACTAAAAATGACGGAAGCCTTACATATACTCCTGGTGGTACAGGTACATACACAATTGTTGTTACCAACAATGGGCCAGACAACGTCACCGGTGCCACAATAACTGATGACTTACCAAATGGAGTTACCATGACCTCGGCATGGACGTGCACACCTTCATCTGGTAGCTCTAGTTGTAATACTGCACCTAGCACTACCGACCCAATCTCGATTGATGTAGATATCGTTAATGGCGATACGATAACGGTTACTGTGCCGGTGCAGTTCTCATCCAATATGGGTGATTATTTGCCCTAGTAGAAATATCGAGCAAATTTTACCCACTTAGTGTTGTTGCCCTTCTGAGGCAACTATTTCACAATAGCGCCAGTTCATAATAGTACTGAGCCCTATTGAAACAGGGCTCTTTTACTATATAAATCTAATAATAATAACTAGATAGTGGCTTTGAGCTCTACACCCAATATATAAGAATAAATCTTCATGGATAATCGTCGAGAACTTGCCAATGCCATCCGAGCTTTGAGTATGGACGCCGTTCAACAGGCTAATTCAGGACATCCTGGTATGCCGATGGGTATGGCAGATATAGCAGAAGTGCTCTGGAATGACTTTCATAAGCACAATCCTAAAAATCCAAATTGGTCGGATCGTGATCGGTTTGTAATTTCTAATGGACACGGTTCCATGTTGTTGTACTCGCTACTGCATTTAGCGGGATACGATCTTGCGGTTCAAGATCTTAAAGATTTCCGTCAGCTGCATTCAAAAACACCAGGCCACCCAGAATATGGTGATACTCCAGGGGTAGAAACTACCACTGGGCCACTTGGTCAAGGTGTAAGTAATGCAGTGGGTATGGCGCTAGCTGAAAAAATGCTGGCGACACAATTTAATCAAGACGGTTTAGAAATTGTTAACCACTACACCTACGCATTTGTCGGTGATGGCTGTTTGATGGAAGGTATTTCGCATGAGGCTTGTTCCTTAGCCGGAACATTGGAGCTTGGTAAGTTAATCGTTTTCTATGATGACAACGGCATTTCTATTGATGGCGAGATTGATGGTTGGTTTACCGATGATACGCCAATGCGATTCCGCGCTTATGGCTGGGATGTAATTGAAAGTGTAGATGGTCATGATGCTGCACAAATAAAAAGCGCAATAGAGTCTGCTAAAAAAGAGACATCTAAGCCAACGATTATCTGTTGTAAAACCGTTATTGGTTGGGGCGCGCCAAATAAGCAAGGAACTGGTGATGCACATGGTGCACCACTCGGTGATGATGAAATTAAATTAGTGCGTGAAAAATTAAATTGGTCGTACGAACCTTTTGAGATCCCAGATTCAATTTATAGTGAATGGAATGCGGTAGAGAAAGGTGTGCAAGCCGAGGCACAGTGGCAAGAAAAGTTTAATACTTATAAAACTAAGCATCCTGAATTAGCTGCTGAATTTGAACGCCGAACTCAGAATAAACTTCCAGATACTTGGCAACAAGATTCTATGCAAGTTATTCAGAATGCAGTTGATGAGAAAAAGACCGTTGCGACACGCGTGGCTTCTCAGCTGGCCTTAGATGGTTTTGCAAAATTACTACCTGAGTTGGCAGGCGGTTCTGCCGATCTGACGCCTTCTAATAATACTTGGTGGTCAGGTTCTAAAGACCTTACTAAAACCGATTGGTCAGGAAATTATATACGTTACGGTGTGCGTGAATTTGGTATGTCGGCGATTAATTCGGGTATTGCATTGCACGGTGGCTTTATTCCATATAGTGCAACGTTCTTAGTGTTTTCAGATTACGCGCGGAATGCATTACGTGTGGCGGCGTTAATGAAATTGCGTAATATTTTTATTTACACTCATGATTCAATTGGTCTGGGAGAAGATGGGCCAACTCACCAAGCTATAGAGCAAACCGCTACCTTGCGCATGATACCAAACATGTCAGTTTGGCGTACCGCAGATACGGTTGAGTCCGCGGTTTCATGGAAGCATGCAATCGAGCGTGAAGACGGACCTACTTGTTTGGTTTTCTCGCGTCAAAATCTACCGTTTTTAGAACGAAGTGCAGAACAAGTAGATGCCATCGCCAAAGGTGGTTACATGCTGCATGATTGTGAAGGGGTTCCAGCGCTTATTTTAATCGCTGC
>CAYXVH010000150.1:0-7771 GCA_964468615.1 uncultured Thiotrichales bacterium
ATTTTGTGAAGTGAAGGAACTTTACTTAACTTCACTGTTAATTTAACTATTCGGGTGAGTGTCCCTCAACCAAATTAAAGCGCTAAGCTTCTGAATTGAAACAAGCGCATACAATAATATTGTGTCAGATACCCCTAAAAATACCCCCAATTATTATTCGATGCCTATCCCATCAATAAAACCTAATTTCTGTGAACATATTTAAGACATCCTTAGACGTTATCAAACGTTAATAGTCGTTATTGGATGGAGGAGGCGGCGCAACCGTTAAGCTAGTCTATCTAAATGATTTAATTGAATTATTTATATTCATCTAATATTTATACCCCCAAACTTACCCCCAGTAATGCTTGGATGTAGAAATAATTCCCTGTACGTTAATGGATTGTAATGGCCGCTATTGGCCGAAAATTGACAGTTAATACTGAAATTAAATACTAAGGATTTAAATCCAGCACTTCCTCAATTGTATCAAATGGCAAGGAAGCTTCATCATTAACGTTTTTTACAGACTCAGCATTATTGGCTTCAAACAGACATGTGCATTTGCTATCGCCTGGATAAAAATTGCTTCGTATATATGTTACAGATATTCCTTTCTCAGAAAATTTGTTACTCGTGTCAATTGCCGCTTTTTGTGCATTACCAAGATCCTCCATTGAAATTCCTGGTAGTTTTCGTTGGACAGCATATATAGGCATGTTTATCTCCTTTATGGGCTTGGACGTAAAGGTATATAAATTCTTATAACTAAGATGAAAACATTAACTAAAACTACTAGGATGTTTGTCTTCCAAGTATCGATTGAAACTACATACGAGCACGTAGAAAGAATTTATTAATCCTTCATGCAACTGATGTTAACCATGAAGCTAATTCCTTTTACAAATACATTCTCCCTACGTCTCACAGCACATATCCTACGCTTGGAAAAATATCATTAATTAACCGTTTCGTATCTGATCATAATCAGTTAAATCGCTAAAATGTCTATTTATTGCATTAATTACTATAAAGACGTATGAATTCCTTTATTTTAATGATCCATATTCAATTCTAATTCAGAAAACTTGCATAGTGATTTATAATCAAGGATTGTAATATTTTTCCGTTCGGCATCTACAAGTTTATATTCACGAAGTTTTGAAAATGACCTGCTAACAGTCTCGTCTGCAAGACCTAAAAAGTTGCCTATATCATATCGACTCATCGATAAATCAAATACTTTTGATGGCCTGTCGCGTGCTTTCAGTTTTTCAGATAAATTAATTAGAAATGAAGCCAGTTTTTGCTCTGGATTGCTTTTGGCTAAAATTTTTATCACCAAGTGTGCTTTTTCAATTTCTTCGCTCATTAAACTGAATAAACGATCATGCACTTTTTGTATTTTTATGCTTAAGATATTTAATTCAGTTAAAGGGAAAATGCAAATAACGGATTTTTCTAGAGCAATTCCTGAGTTTCTATGTGATTGATTATCAAAACAATCAAAGCCAATGATTTCGCCTGGCAAATGAAAGCCCAATATTTTTTCCTCGCCAGGTTTTGTAGGGCTTTGAGTTTTTACCGAACCAGAGCGAATAGCATAAATGTAACCTGATTTTTCGCCATGTCTAAAAATATTTTCTCCTTTTTGAACTATTCTGCGATGCTTAATTACATCATCAATGATATTAACTTCAGCACTGTTTTGATCCTTAGGTAAGCAGAGTTTGCCTAAGGAGCAATTACTACAACTTAGATTGCGAGATTTATAGCAGAAAGAATTTTTTGCTTTGAGGTTATAATTTTGTACCTCTGACAGTGTTTCCATTGTGGGGATTACCTAGTTTATGCGCGCATATAGTGAAACTAGTGCAATAAGTAAGCCAACCCATTAATTTTATTAAGTACCTGTTTTATATAATAATATTTAAAAAAACACTGAGCAAATTTTATTGCAATGTTTCATTATGGAAATAACACTTTGCTGTCAATAAAAATACATGTTTCTTAGTGAAACATTGCTGAATTATATCAAACAGAGATTTGACTAGCTCAGCTTGCCGTTGGTTTGTGCTTATAAGGTTGGCGTCATCTGGTAATGAATCAACACTCATCAAAAGAGTTATTTTCTTGCGGTTTGAAATGCTGTTCCTCTAATAACTATTAATGTTTATAAATATTCTCTATCGACTTTTTAATTAATGCAGATATTTTCTTATAAATACTACAGAAAGAATAATAATTTGTTACAACTTAATGCTCTCTGTTAAAGAAGAAATTATTAGTCCGTCAAATAGTTAGGTTATCTTCATACTAACCTAGTCGCGATGTTAGTAAGGAATTCGCAATTATTTTAGTGTTATTTGCTTCTGAAATTGAATAAACATTATTTAACTGATTTCAATCAGTGTCATTAGTGATCTCTACCTCTAAACTGTTTCTAGTGTATAGCGCTCAGTCCATTTTATAGTCATGGGGGTTTGATGTAGAAAAAGTGATGATAAAAAATCACCCTAAATATAAGTTGCTACAGCATTGCACTGAAACAGAAGTCTATCGTACAGATACATCAAAATTGCTTGCATATGACGATGAGAAAAATAGATATTTATTTCGTGCATTAAACTCAATTTGTTTTGTACAAAATGATAACAATGAAAGTATTGAAATATTAGAAATGGATGAAGCAGAAAAATTATGGCGCGAGTTGCCTGATAAAAATATTTCTAATATTAATGACGCATTTCCTAGATTTGTTGGAAATTCAAGGAAGAGATCCTGTAGCGATTGCAGGAATTACAAGGAATCTAATTAATTCCAAACGTCTTACTCAAATATAAAATTATGATATTTAGCTATATGCAAGCAATTACATAGTTCTAATGCATATTCAAATAATTACTCACTGATATAAAAACTTAAAGAATAAATTAAAGGAATATAAAAATGGCGAAAGATACTAAGAAACGCATTATTTTAAATGCTTTTGATATGACGTGCGTCAGTCATCAATCATCAGGTATGTGGACTCATCCAAATAGTCAAGCTTCAAGATATAATGATATCGAGTATTGGACGAACATGGCGATAGAGCTTGAGCGTGGATGCTTCGATACTTTATTTATTGCAGATGTAAAAGGAATGTATGACGTCTACCGTGGTACTGCGGCGGCATCGCTAAAAGATGCTGCACAAATTCCAGTTAATGACCCATTCTGCGCAATTGCAGCAATGGCCGCTGCCACAAAGCATGTTGGATTCGGCGTAACAGCTGCGGTGACATTTGAGCCTCCTTACCTTCTTGCGAGTCGATTATCAACACTTGATCATCTTACTAAAGGTCGTGTTGCGTGGAATGTAGTGTCATCATATTTGAATAGCGCAGCGCTTAATATTGGTATGGATCAACAAATGCAACATGATGAACGTTACGACTATGCAGATGAATATATGGAAGTGATGTATAAGCTCTGGGAAGGCTCGTGGGAAGAAGACGCAGTTAAAAGAGACAAAGAAAGTGGAGTATTCACTGATCCTAAGAAGGTTCATCCAATTAAACATGAAGGTAAATACTTTAAAGTTCCAGGTTTTCACTTATGTGAGCCTTCACCTCAACGTACCCCGGTAGTCTTTCAGGCTGGTGCTTCTAGTCGTGGCCGTCAGTTTGCAGCCAAGCATTGTGAAGCAATGTTTATTTTGACTACTAGTCCAGAGCACTCGAAAACAGTCACAGATGATATAAGAAAATACGAAAAGGAAGCAGGACGCAAACCTGGCTCAATTAAAATCTTTACACTTTTAACCGTTGTGACAGGTTCAACCGATGAGCAAGCCCAACAGAAATATGATGATTACTTACAATATGCCAATCCTGAGGGCATGTTGGCACTATACGGTGGTTGGACAGGCATAGATTTCTCAAAGCTAGAACCCGATGAGCCACTCAAAGCATTAGATAATGATGCTTTACGTACAACACTTGAATCATTAACTGAAGATGGTGGAAAAAATGTATCCGTGCGTGATGTGATTAAAGAGCGTTGCATTGGTGGGCTTGGTCCAGTGCTTGTAGGTGGGCCTGAAAAAGTAGCTAATGAGTTAGAGCGATGGGTAGATTATGGCGGTGTTGATGGCTTTAACCTTGCATATGCGATTACTCCTGGGTCAACCACTGATTTTATAGACTATGTAAGACCTGAGCTTGTGAAGCGCGGGCGTGCTCAAACTGAATATGCACCGGGTACATTTAGAGAGAAGTTGGTTGACCCGGCAAGCCCATATACGGGTAGTGATCATCCTGCTACTAAAGTGCGAGGTTCATATAAAGGTAAAGAGTCTATTGATGATGGTACTACTGATTCGCCATGGTCGGATGCTAAATCACCTTTTCATGCGCATTAATATCTGAATTTCCAAACCCAGCATTCATGGTTGCAAACTGTGAATGCTGGGCTTGATCGAATTTTATGTGTTAGCTGCGCGTTATATCCCAAATTTCAGGCTACGTTTCATCTTTAGATTAATGATTAAATGAATGCAATGAAATTCTTGCGGAAGACGATGAGATCATAAAGCAGAACTCGCTAATTTTAAAAAATATAACTAAGGTCTACTTTCTAGTAAATAACTCACTAATCCATTCAAAGCGGGACTCTTAATCCGAGTAGCAGGGTAAACAAGAGAGACAGGCACAGGCGGTATTTGGAAAACATCTAAAATCGATACTAACTCACCATTCTTCAAGTAAGCCCGTACCAGAAAATTGGGAAGAAATGCTATTCCATGTCCCTTAGCAGAAAATTCAGCTGCAATGTTTCCGTCATTAACCTCAATGGAGCCATCAACATTAATGTGTCGCTCTTTATTGCTATCAAAATATCGCCAACGACGTGGTTGGTGAATTGAGCTATCAATTACACAATTGTATTTAGTGAGCTTCTTAGGATGACTTGGCGTACCATGTCCTCAACGCATCCTTGTGTTTCGCTCTACGAGCGCCTTCGGCGGACCAAAATGTTCCGGACATTTTGTCAAACCCTTTAAACGGGTTCTCAGAGCATCTACTTAAAAAAATAAAAAAGCCCCAAAAGGGGCATTTTCGTTTTTTGGTGGAGGAGGTAGCTACCCTAATAAATCAGCTATGTTATTGAAGTATATGCACTTAATTGTATTTAAACATTATTGATGCCCCAAATTTAATCCCAAAATAACTCGGCTGTAGAAATACTTCTTAGGATGCTACTGAACGCTAATGTCCGCTTTCGGCCATTAGCGTTCATTTGGTTACCACTTCTCCCAAACCTCAAATACGGTGTAGTTACCTTTTTCACGAGTGCGTATTCCAGTTTGAGGACCAATAGACTGTGATTTCTCTAACGCTAGGTTATATGCATTTGATCCTTTACCACCTTCACGTGATTGAAAGTATGTGACCAGAAACCAACCTTTCTTATTCAGAATAGCGCTGTCTTCATCATCTAATTTAATTTGATTACTCACTTGTCTGCTTTCGGCCATAAGCGGTCATTGTATAATTGAAAAGACGCTTCTTTAAGTTAGTTTTATAACTTAAATTTCCTCTGCTTTCACAGCTTCACCCTCTTACCCTATAACTCAAATTTAATTTGATCCAAATCAATAGATACTCAATTTTTTTATCTAAACTTATTAGGCTGCAAGAGCAGAGCCTTGCATGTACTGAAAATAAGATTTGGAATAAAAAGCCAATATGAGAAAGGCTACAGACAAAGAAAAAAATAGCATCGAACAAGTCACGTTGAAGGGCAAAAAAAGCACGGTTCTCATTTACTGACTGGTTGTTTACCAATACATTCGTATACGGATCGCTTTTATTTTTTGGTTTTCACGTCTGGAAATTCTTCGGCTTATTTAGCTAAGCTTTGTCGTTAGGTAGGGCTTGTGAACCTACAACCTTCCTAGTTACTTTATTTCTGCCATTCCAAAACTGCACATGTAAATGTCCGCACAGGATCAAATGCGGTCATTGTGCTGACTGCCAAGGATCTGAACGAGGAAGACCGGCGAATTCTTAGCGGCCAGGTTGAGCAGATAGTCGAGAAAGGCGCATACGTCCATGAGCATGTGGTGAACCTGATTCACCACGTTATGGAGCACCATGTCCAGCCTACTGGTAAAGCTGCTGTGCGATTACAATAACCTGGTCATCCTCGGCGAGACGCCAGCTTTTATCGCGCGGTGGATTTGAAATAATAACTACTTGAGAAACATGTTGGACGTCATATGATGAAATGGTTAACACAGCTACATTCATTGCAGAGCCTGACTGCCTCAGGCCTGATACTGATGCTGGGAAGCGCAGTTTTGTCCGGTAACGCTGCTGCCAGCAGTGCGCCGTCTTCGGACAAGCAGGTAAATGCTCAGTACCGGCAATGGATTGAAGTAATGAAAACTAGTGAACGCGGCCCCTTTGCCCGCATTCGTTGGTTCTGCAATGATGGTAGTGTGCTGCCACCAAAACCCTACGCTTGTACTGAACATGGCGGCGGCTATCAGCACGGCGAGTGGAATGATAAAACTGCACAACTTCGTGATCAGGGTTACTTCATTGCAACGTTGCTGGCAGGTTCAGAATTCGAAACGCTAGCTGTAGATGACAACTTTACAGAGATCTGGAATCAGATGCTGATCGAGAAGTTTCTGATGACCGTGGACAACGGCTGGATCATGCGCCGTGCCCTGATTTATCGCGGTGCCATCCAGGAAGAGGACGAACGCGCAGCGGCCCGCAAACTGTTAATCGAGTTAGCCGGCAAGCCAGAGTGGATCGGTCGGCGTTATCCGTCACTGCGCACTGGCGTGCGGGTGTTGCCGCATGGTGCCGACACCGCTTCGATTCAGAAAATTCGCCAGCTGTCTGCATCGCTTTCCGATCAAGATATGGGTTTCAAGGGCCTGCGTGGCAAGATCCACGGATCATCTGACAAGGATGATGCCCAACGAGTGCGAGATTACGCAACAGGGGTAAAAGATCCTACACTGGTCAAGAAGTACAAGGAGCTGGCAGAAGAGATCGACCTTGTCTACGAAGCCATGCCGTTACAGCAGCGCTTGCGCCAGGATGTGAAGCTATTCACGACTGCGCCCTGGTTGCAAGCGTTGTTGCTGAATGTAGCAAATTCGCTAGAGCAAGATGTTTCAACCAGTAACGTGTACAAGGTGACTTCCAGACTGCTGGCTGACCTGCGCGATGCATTGCCACGTATCAGACAAGCATTGACACGTCTGGAGGTGCTGGATCTCAGCATTAATGTGGAGACTGAGAATTTCCGTGCAAGTACTGCGATTCGTGATTTACTGAACAAGGCTACCCGACTCCAACACGTTGAGTTGCTGGCCTCGGCAGTACAGAGCACCTATGGCGCTGGCATAATCAACCAGCGCGAGCGCGATGCATTGCAGGAAACATTAATACAGTTACAGGTATCCAGTGTACCGCTACACCTTTATATAAAGGACCTGCGCTATCTTGGCCGAATGGGGGGCTGGGGGACTCAGAGACAGCGCTTTCATTTTTACCAGTCGATGCAAAAGCTGGCACAGCTTGAACCTGGTGCCCTGTTGTTTATCCAAGACCAGTTACGTGGCAGTCCACTGCTGTTTTATTCAAAGACACTCGATTCCCTGCAGCGCGATGCCAATCAGTTAACTGGCGTGGCTCACCGTTTGTTCGGCAGGGAAATCGGTATTGGATTCCGTGCACTCAACCCGGGTCTGGCGCGCGGCACCCTGCACGTTCATCCAGACC
>CAYXVH010000151.1:0-3722 GCA_964468615.1 uncultured Thiotrichales bacterium
CAGCACTGAAGCAGACTAAGAAAGGTGCCAAGAGAAAGGCACGCAAGGCCGCCCGTAAAGTAGCTCAGAAAGCCGCTCGAAAAACCGGCTGCGTGGCTGTTGAGTTGCCGGTAGAACCACCTCCGGTAGAACCACCTCCGGCAGAACCACCATCGACAACGATAAATTGAACAAATAAGTTCTATATTTGGTCCAATGTGAGTGTCCGCTTTCGGCCAATAGCGGTCATTCGCATATTAATAGCAATTCATCTTACAACATTAGCACCAGCTTGCTTGAGTAGATGAACTTTTAAGGAGCTCTTCAATATTAGCTTGTAGTACCCGATACCCGACATTCCCAAATAAACTTTGTCTACCATTGTTCATCACAAAGGATGGGCTACCTTTAATGTCATATTCATGAGCTTTCTGGTAATCACTCATTAGTGCAGCTAGTGCTGTGCCATTATTTAATGTCTTGTTGATTTGCTCTGCATTTATCCCTTCTTGCTTGAGCAGGTCAAAAAGTATTTCTAATTTACTTATGTCATTTGCTTCAATAAAAAAAGCTTTTCGTAAAATATTCGCAAATTCAATAGCTGATTGTTTATTTCTTGTTAGCTCAATAGCTTTTAAAACCATATGTGCATTTGCAGAGGTTGTTGGCCGAGTTATATGCCAAACTTTTGAGTTGACTGGTGCTGATTCATAGGGAGCGGCGGCTTCCACTACATGCTTACTAAATCCTTCGTACATACCTTTATCTATCCACTGTGTTTGTATACGATTTACTGTGTCACCAAATAGATCAATGTATTGATAGCGAATCTCAATTTTATCTTTGAAATGTCTATTTAATTCTTCAATTCTTCGTTCGGCTATCCAAGCCCATACACAGAGAATGTCAGAGAAATAGTCTACGATTAGCGGTTCATTATCCATAATTATTATCTTGTTTTAGTATGTCCTCTTTCGGCCAATAGCGGTCATTCAACTTAATCAATTTAGATTGCCTGCTGGTTATTCATCTTTCTTAAAAATTGCATACCTGATAAGAACACCAACAACCAATATAAAACTGATTAGAAACATACTTCCAAAAGTTGCTAATACAGGCCACCAAGCACGATCGACGCTCTGACCAGTTGTTCGCCAAAAATAAATTGAAACTGCAATGGATGCAAGTATTGCTAATGCTGCAACAATTATGTTGAACCTATTTTTTGTACTTTTATTTGCAGCTTTGGGTTGAAAACGTATAAATAACACCACACAAGCAAGAAGAAGTGGTGCAAGAATAGTAAAGGCTGCAATCATATATTTTTTATCTGTGTCTGCTTTCGGCCTTTAGTATCTTTATAAGTCATGCATCACTATGTGCGTTGGTATCATGTTCAAAACATTTCATAATTAATCCTTATAACTTTGATTAATTGCAATATCTTGAAGCTCGCTATAAGAATTGTTAGTGTGATTGTTAACAGGGAGCCATAAATAAGAAGGCTGATCACCTAGTGCGTGGTTGGCCTTTTTTTATATAAAAACATTCATTTTCTTTCGGCCAATAGCGGACATTCAGTATTTAAGCGAATCATTAGGTATTGATAAAAAATTACAGGCATAACACTCATCTCTTACCTTTACCAATTTGATGCCCTTTTGTAGTTCCAGAATCCTCTTTAGGAACAATGAGCGGAGCAACTGCCAATGCCAGAACTGCTAATAACCCAACTAATCCAAGTATTAATCGAGAACTCTCAGCTTCCTTGATACGCCCATGAAGTAAGGTACGAATAAATTTCCAATGTAAAATTAAATGTATAGATAAAATAACCAAAAACATGGAGGTGATATAAAAATGAATATCACCCCACTCATGTCTGGACATTCCAAGTATTTCTATAGATTGGCCGCTTCGAGGTGGTAGTACATACAGCATTAAGACACCAGTAGAAACAACGAAAATAAAACTGATAAATGCAGCAATATCGACGAGTGTTATTAGATTTGATTTTTTCATCGTTATCTAAGTAATTATTTTTAATGTCTGCTTTCGGCCAATAGCGGCCATTCGAGTTTCTACAAGATAATTTGCCAGACACCTCATTATAACTTTTCTCAAAGGATTTCTGATTATGGTACGTAGCGTGAGCATGAAAGTAATTGATAATTTTATTGATATAGATCAAGTCTTAATTGCAGAGATGCTAGAGAATTGCGAGCTTTATTATATCCAATATACATCAGTAAAGAATAATGATTGATGATTTTTCCAAATTAAATTTCATAGCCATTAGTCCTAGAAATGAATTAAGGCTATTAGAAGAGTTTATTTTCGAGCTTGCCATTGCCGGTAATGCAATTTGCACGGGTGATGTCATGACTAGAGATGAAAAACTAACAGGGTTAAAGCAATTAAACAAAATCAATCTCAGAGTATGTAATATAATTTTGCAAATTCGAAATGGTCAGACTTGGTCTAATAGAGAAAGTACTTTGGATATGATTAATAACCATGCGAAGCGTGCTCCACACATCACCCACTGGGTAGGAAATGCTATTATTAGATCATTACAGGCTGTTAATGCTTAACAACACACTTAACTGTAATCTAGTCCATTCATTCAAAAGACGAATGTCCGCTTTGGGTCGTTAGCGGTCATTCATCTATAAATAAGTCAGCTATCAAGTTACTTTATCCCATAGACCAGATTGGTAAATAACAGCTGCTATAAGTACGATACAGGGCACAATCATTCCTCGACCAAAATATGACTTTCGAGTCTGAGCATCTAGAAGCACAATAAATAAATTAGCGATTAACGTAATTGGAAGAGAGATAACTAACATAATAAAGACAGCTAAACCGCCAAATTCGGCAGCACCAGCACCGGATTCTACATTCACAAGAACTAACATTCCAATTATCAAGATAACGACTGGTAACAATATTCCAAATACTATCCGATCACATTTCTTTATTCGCAAACTACTATTTCCCCCATGAATGTAATTATCTATGTCCGCTTTGGGTCGTTAGCAGACATTAAACTATTTTGATTTGAAGTTTCCAACCTGATGTCTCCAATATTTTAATTCTGTATGTCCGCTTTCGGCCAATAGCGGTCATTCATGACTTAGGGCTCGAACAGTCAATATTTATCAGTCCACACGCATTCTAAACATTACCTAAATTTCTGTGCACCTAATGACCTAGGTCAAAATCTGTTTGTTTTTAGATCGATAGACTTCACAGTCATGGAAGCTATAAAAGATAATGTGTGTGTCGTCGATGAGAATGATGATACACGAAGTGGAATATGTAAATTACTCGATGCCTATGGCTTGAGTGCCCACGCTCATGCTTCTGCAAAAGAGCTTCTTAATGAAGATTACACGCATTCTCGGACTGGAGTTATCGTGCTTGATTCAGAAATGTTAGGGTATAATACTTCAGATGTTATCAAAAATCTTCGAGATAAAGGTTGTGATGTTCCCGTTGTTTTGATGACGAACGAACCGAAAAGTCTACAGGCCCAATGGTCTTCTAAACATGGCGCAGTCATTCTCAAAAAACCCCTCAACGGTGTAGATTTTATGAAAACTATTGGCTGTATCTTAGGCACACTATGAATGAGTGATATAAAAAATTAAACGCTTTCAAATATCTCATCGAATGTCCGCTTTGGGTCGTTAGCAGACATTTCGTATTACAATGGCTTGAAAAAATACAATGATGCT
>CAYXVH010000152.1:0-7802 GCA_964468615.1 uncultured Thiotrichales bacterium
TATTAGAGGAGGTAGAATCAACTTCCCAATTGAACAGGCCACCTTTCATATACAAGGCACCATGATCGTTTATTGGATAACTGCTTATCCCAGATAGGAACAATCCATTCGACTCAAAATCTTGAGCACCTACTTCAGGAAACCAAAGTGATGAACCAGCAAACATATCGTCTATACCGAATGAAATATCATCTTGGTATTCAAGTTGCATTGAAAAGTTTTGAGTAGTTTGGTAACCACCAAATAAAGAGAAATTGTTATCCGTAGTACTTCTACTTTCTTTGTAACTCAAAATATCATTCGATGAAAAATCATTATTTGACAGACTACTTGGGTATGGTATGACTTCTTGCGGGTCCGTATCGACACCAACGTACCACTCTGCCTGAACATTGCTTAATGTCAGCATAGTGATTCCTGCCGTTATGGTGATTTTTATGAAGTTATTTTGCATGAAGCCAAACAGTAATTTGCCCCTAAATATTAACGATTATTTCCTGAGTTAAGTATAAGGTATTTGTGCAAAAAGTAGACATATTTACCTGAATTAATTGACTTAATTAACATTTGTTAATGTTATTTTGGCTATAATTGTATACAAAATAACCATAGGTCCACTCGTCCGCCACGTCGATAATTACTATGAATTTCTTACATAAACTAGATGCATTAGCGGGCGACAATTTATTCTAAATTTATTGATTAATCCAGTATTTTTCGAGCATTTCTAAAGATTTTTAGCCATGCACCATCTTCTTTCCATTCATCAGGATGCCAAGAATTCTGGACACTTCGGAATAGTCTTTCGGGGTGCGGCATCATAATAGTGAACCGACCATCTTCGTTACAAAAACCTGTGGCACCTTGCGGTGATCCATTAGGATTAAATGGATATATATCAGTAAGTTGAAGATTATTATTAATGTAATTTAACGCAACCTGGTTGCGCTTGTTCATATAATCTAGTGAATCATTCGATACTTCTGCCCTACCTTCACCATGCGCCACCACAACGGGCAGTGTGGAACCGTGCATATCGTTAAAGAGTAATGAAGCCGAATCTTTAACTTCTACCATTATTAACCTTGCTTCAAATTGTTCCGAAGTATTTTGAACAAAGATTGGCCAATGTTCAGCACCAGGAATAATTTCTCTTAGTTGCGACATCATTTGGCATCCGTTGCACACACCTAAAGCAAAAATATCTGGATTAGTAAAATACTTTGCGAATTCGTCTTTTAAGTAACTGTTAAAAAGAATCGACTTTGCCCATCCACCACCTGCCCCCAATACATCACCATATGAAAATCCACCGCAAGCCACCAAGCCTTGAAAGCTATCCAGCTTCTGACGCTTCTCAATTAAGTCTGTCATGTGTACATCTACAGAATCAAATCCAGCGCGATCAAATCCAGCCGCCATTTCAATATGACCATTCACACCCTGCTCTCTTAGTACTGCAATTCTTGGTCGAAAACCGGCACTTATATAGGGTGCACTAGTGTCTTCATTGATATCAAATGTTAAGTTGACACTAAGACCTGGATTATTTTCATCGGTGATCGTTTCGAGTTCTTCGTCTGCACACTTAGGATTATCACGTAAAGATTGAATAGCATGACTGGTGTTCGACCAAAGTTTTAACAGCTCAGACCAATCCTTCTCATAAATAACTTCTTTGTTATGAGAAAGACTAATGATATTAGTAGTATTGGGTTTACCAAAAACGTGTGTAACTAAAGCTAAATTATGCTTAACCATAATGTTGCCTGCTTTATCAAAATCATCAGCATCAATCTGTATAACCGCACCGAGTTCTTCAGAGAACAAGCTAGCAATTACATCATCACCTAAGCCATCTAATTGAACATCAATACCGACATGGCTGGCAAAACTCATTTCACATATGCATGCTAACAAACCGCCATCTGAACGATCATGATACGCATGAATTAGATTTTCAGCTTTCAGTTCAGTTATCGCGGCAAACAAACTTTTAATTAATTTTGTGTTATCTAAATCTGGTGGAGTATTGCCTGTTTGCGAATAGGCTTGCGCTAAAGCAGATCCACCCATGCGATTCTTCTTCGAACCTAAATCAATTAATAAAAGACATGATCGTTCTAGTTCTAAGTTAAGTTGTGGTGTTAACGTATTGCGAACATCTTCTACTGACGCAAATGCAGAAATAATTAAAGATAAAGGTGCAGTAACAGATTTTTCATCACCATTATCTTCCCACACACTTTTCATAGACAAAGAATCTTTACCAACAGGAATTACGATACCTAAATCAGGGCACAATTCATCGCCTACTGCTTGTACCGTTGCAAACAAATTTGCATCTTCTCCATTATATCCCGCAGGAGACATCCAGTTTGCTGATAAACGAATATCTGAAAGTTGTTTTACATCCGCAGCAAGCATATTCGTAATCGCTTCGCAAATTGCCATACGACCTGATGCAGGTCCCGATAGTAATGCTACAGGCGCACGTTCACCCATCGACATAGCTTCGCCTGTGTATCCTTTGTAATCACTACAGGTCACCGCAACATCTGCAACAGGCACTTGCCAAGGACCCACGAATTGATCGCGCGCTACCATTCCCGTAACGGTTCGATCGCCTATGGTAATTAAAAAGCTTTTCGATGCGACACTAGGCAATTGCAGAACACGGTGGATGGCTTCTTCAAGATTAATTTCAGCAGTGTTTATAGCTTTTGCAGACGATATAACCGAGGTTACATCACGTGTCATCTTAGGAGTTTTGCCAAGCAGAACATCCATTGGAAAATCGATCGGATTATTTTTAAAAGTATCGTCAGAAAGAACAAGCTGTGGTTCTTTCGTGCTATCGCCCACTACTGCATAAGGGCAACGTTCTCGTTCACATAGGGCTTTAAATTCTTCTAACAGGTCTTTATTAATCGCAAGCACATAACGCTCTTGTGCTTCGTTACACCAAATTTCTTTAGGAGACATGCCTGGTTCAGCATTTGGAATATTCCTAATTTCAAAGCGACCTCCCAAATCTGCATCGTGAATCAATTCAGGAATCGCGTTAGATAAACCCCCTGCACCCACATCATGAATGGAAATGATCGGGCTTTCTTTTCCGCGCACCACACAATGCTCAATCACTTCCTGACAACGACGCTGCATTTCAGCATTGCCACGTTGTACTGATGCAAAATCTAAATCTTCAGTACTGGTGCCACTGGCCATAGAAGAAGCCGCACCGCCACCTAAACCAATTAACATTGCTGGGCCACCTAAAACAACAATAGGTGTGTCATCAGGAAATTTTTCTTTTAAAACATGTTCTTCTCTAACATTGCCCAATCCACCGGCAATCATAATAGGCTTGTGGTAACCACGAACATCACTACAGTCTTGTTGTTCAGAGGCATCTAATTCTAAAGTTCTAAAGTAACCAAGAATGTTGGGTCGGCCAAATTCATTATTAAATGAAGCCGCACCAATTGGGCCATCTTTCATAATATCTAAAGCTGAAACAATTCGATCCGGTTTACCATACTCAAATTCCCAAGGTTGTAGTTGTCCTGGCAAATGTAAATTCGAAACAGAAAATCCACTTAAGCCTGCTTTAGGTCGACTGCCACGTCCTACTGCACCTTCATCACGAATCTCGCCACCCGACCCGGTTGCAGCACCTGGAAAAGGTGAAATGGCAGTGGGATGATTGTGTGTTTCTACTTTCATTAAGATATGCACATCTTCATCATTAAATTGATACTGATGTGTAGAAGGATTGGCATGAAAGCGTGTTGCGGCATGTCCCGTCATCACCGCAGCATTATCACTGTAAGCAGATAATATATTGTCAGGTGAATGTTTATAGGTATTTCTAATCATGCCAAACAACGTTTCTTCTTTTGCTTGACCATCGATAATCCAATTGGCATTAAATATTTTATGTCGACAATGTTCAGAGTTCGCTTGTGCAAACATCATCAACTCAACATCGGTGGGTGAACGTCCTAATTGCCCATACTTCTCAATTAAGTAATCAATTTCATCATCCGCAAGTGCTAGCCCCATTTCTTGGTTAGCAAGTAATATTGCATCTTTAGGGTTATCACCTAAGTTAATTTCTACTAACTTACGCTTAGTTTCATGCATAAATAAAGAATCAGCTTTTTGTAAATCAAATAAAACTGATTCCGTCATACGGTCATGCAACAAATGTGTAATCTGCTGAATCTCCTTTTCATCTGCTGCAGCACTTAATGAAAATTCATATAATGTACCGCGTTCAATACGCTCAACATTTATTAAACCACAATTATGAGCAATATCAGTTGCTTTGGATGACCATGGGGAAATGGTTCCAAATCTTGGAGTAACCAAAATCTGAAGATCATTTTTAGAGGCTTTTGAAGCGGGAGGTATATATAAGAGTAATGCTTCTAACTTAGATAATTCTTGCGGAAGTAACTCGCTACTAGAATGAATAAAGTGAACAAACTTCGCTGAGAAGCCTTCTACTTTTGCAGTAATACTTTCTAATTGGCGCTGGAGTGATTCGGTTCTAAATTGAGATAATGCATGACCCCCGTCGATGATCAACATGAAAATGCAGTGCCTTTTGTAGGTTGGCGAATGTATATATAAGAAAGGCGTGAATCATAACGAAAACAGACGGTCTAATCATCAAGATAATGGTGCTATCTGGATACAGCCCATGTTGTTGTTTATATAGTATAATTACACTGTTTTATGTCTCTTTGGGGGCGACTTGGTTTCGACGTGGATTGCGAAACTTGAGGTGCATGCCGAGTATGTTAGCTAACCTCGTTAAAATTGCTGCAAACTTATAGTTGCAAACGATGACAACTACGCTCTAGCTGCTTAAAAACCAGTCTATAGCCGTCCGACCAGTTCAGCTTACGGTTCTGGACCCGGGCGTAACCTTAGTAAGCTCGTGGTGAAGTCTGTCTAGAGCGGATCCATTAAAACTAATCTGGGCTCCCCTCTATATGCCCTGTCGGTCGGGAGTATAGGGGCTAAGTTAAAGAGCGACTAAGCATGTAGTACCAACGGCAGAGGATTTGCGGACGCGGGTTCGATTCCCGCCGCCTCCACCAATTACGTACTGGGGCATCTATGGGGGCAACTCTTAGTTCACCACACTACTCTTATATATAGGTCAGCAACTTAACGCGCAATGCGGTAGTGGGGTGAGCAACCCTACTCTTCCTGATCAGATAGAAGAAGTATAATGTCCACTAACGACCCAAAGCGGTCATTAATCCAACATTAAAAGTATTAAAATATATTGTCCCTCGCATTTATCACACACAAAGAATGCATTGAACATGGCGCAGGCATTCAACATCCAGAATGCGGATCTCGATTAAATGCGATTCATGATGCAATTATTGAGAATCAACTAGAACCTCAATTACTTTTTATCGACGCCCCACTTGCAACAAAAGATCAACTATATAGTGCTCATTCTAAAAAATATGTTGATTTTATTTTCGACGTAGCACCTGAAGATGAAACCATCTGGCTCGACCCCGATACATGCATGACACCGGGTTCTTTGAATGCTGCGCTTCGTTCTGCTGGTGCAAATGTGCTTGCTGTTGATTTACTCATGCAGAATAAGGCCACACAAATTTTTTGCTCAGTTCGGCCACCAGGGCACCATGCAGAATTTTCCCAGGCTATGGGCTTTTGTTTATTTAATAATATTGCTGTAGGCACAGCCTATGCGAAACAAAAATATGGAATTAAACGTATCGCGATAATTGACTTTGATGTGCATCATGGAAATGGAACAGAAGATATTTTCCAAAAAGATTCGGACGTTCTATTTTGTTCTCTATTTCAACATCCCTATTATCCCTATAAAGGAAGTGATACACATTCAGATCACATCATTAATATTCCCATTTCAGCAGGAACTAAAGGTGATGAATTCCGAAATTTATTTACATCCAAGTGCATTCCTGAAATTGTAAAGTTTGAACCAGAATTAATATTCGTTTCTGCTGGATTTGATGCCCATATAGAAGACGACTTAGCACAAGTTTGTTTAACAGATGCAGATTATGCTTGGCTTGCAGCAGAAATTAAAAAGATTGCAAATAGATTTTGTGAAGGAAAAATGATCTTAACGTTAGAAGGCGGGTATAATTTATCGGCTCTATCACGAAGTGTAGTTACTGTAATAAGAGAATTAATCGATTAAGTTTTTAAAATTTAAGGTTAGGAATTTGGTTCTATAGTGCCCTTGTTCATCAAACAAAAATAAGGGGTACTTTTGGGGGTATCTAGGATAGTAACAATAAGTTTATTCTTTTTAATCAGGAATTTGTTCTTTCAATTCAATTGAGGGGCATCCACCCTACACTTATATATAGGTGTCAATTTGGTTTTGGGTGCAACAACCCTACTCTATTACCACGAATGTCCGCTTTCGGCCAATAGCGGTCATTACAATCCAGTAGCTTCCAATGAAGTATTTCTACATCCGAATGTTTTAGGGGTAACTTTGGGGGCATCAATTTATGCTGTATAAATAATTTACTTTTAAATCAGACAGATAGATTAGCTTTACGGTAGTAGTCGCCGCAATCAGCTGCTGTCGTGAATACGTAAACACGTGGTAAAGATTTAGACTCGTCATCCCTGCGATGCTTTGCGGTGCTCGCGAACCATCATGAGGGTGAAAGCGAGCCAGCCTATAACCAGCAATATGTTTAAAATGAAGAACGACCGGGTGCTCATCGCAAAGACTTGGACCCCAACGAGCACAGTGACCGCAGCGAGGCCATCTCCCAGACGTACATAAAGCGTGTCGATCGCTGGCTTGCCGCGGAATTTCATCTCTGAACTAACTGGTAGCCAAAGCACGTGCCTGGCTGTGTTATTGATCGAGTAGTCCGTAGCGTTCTCGGCAATCTTCATGATCTTTACAACCGCCAGAATCGGAAGCAGGGCCATAGCCGTGTAGGACAGTAGTGCAATCACCGGTAGCATCAGCACAATTGTGGCGAAGCCACCGTATTTTAACAGCCTTGATGCCACAAATGCTTGCAGCAACAAGGCAACGATGTTCACCCAGAAATAGAAACCACCGTAAAAGACGGTGGTACCGTCGCGGGTAAATTCGAGCATCGCTAAAGAATTTGTCACCCCCTGCGCCACTGCCTGGTCGGCAAGCGTCTCCTGGATAACCCGGAAAAGCAAATTTTCACCGTTGGTGTTCACCCAATTAGTCAACAAGGTGACTAGCGCGGCAGCCAGGAGGAAGCGGCTAATCAGAACCAGCCTTGCGCCGCTGAGGAGAAACCCGGTGCCTTTCTCTTGCTGCGCTTCTACGGTCAGTGTTGATACACTCTTGGTCTCTCTGCTATCAACAATTTTCGTCAACACAATCGACACAAACAGAGGCACTGTCGCAAGCAGCAACAGTGCCTTGGTATCAACCATGCCCGAGTCCACCAGCTGACTGACAATCCAGGCCCCAGCAGCGGCTCCCGAAGTCGCGCCGATGGCAATCATGGGTAACATACGTTTGCCACGCTCGTCCGTGTAGATGTCGGCACAGAATGTCCAGAACTGCGCAACTACGAAGACGCTGAACATCCCCACCCACACATAGAACACAATGCCAGAAAACGGCAATGCCTTGAAAAAATTGCCCGGCTGCAGAAACCAGAAAATAACCAGATTAGAAATACAGAACAGTGTCGCACGCGTGATCAATGTAACCCTATTCCAGTGACCGGCAAGGCGTGCGTACCAACTGACCACAAATAACAAAA
>CAYXVH010000153.1:0-2671 GCA_964468615.1 uncultured Thiotrichales bacterium
GCATTCATTGCTGCACGCACGCTATGGTCACGAATTCCTGGGTTGGCAATTGCGACTGCAATGGTTTCTAAAAGTTTTGCTTGCTCTGATGTTGGTTTTTCTAATTTGAAAAGTAAATATAAATACTCTACCCAGCTTGCTTTGCCTAATAGTTCTCCATAGACATCGTATCCAGCACAGAAACATTTTTTTGCAGCAAAGGGATTATCTGGTTCGGGCTCTTCTTTCCAGATTTTTGTATGTATGACTTCTTGTTTCTTATCTTCTGAGGGCATAATTGGAAATACATGTTAAGAAAATTTTAGCATTTGCTAAATATAGATTTGCAAGCCCTGAGAGAAGGACTACTACATTATGTATTTTTATAAACGTAAATACTAATCAACTTACTTGAGCGTGCCCAATGCTTTAAGTCGACTGTTTATTGGAGGCACTTCTTCTTTATCAATGCGCACATCAAGGATTACTGGGCCATTCGTCATTAATTCTTTTACATTTAAACTCTCAAGATCTTCTGCTGAATTAATCAAGCGAGTTGTAATGCCCATTGACTCCGCATACTGAACAAAATCAATTTTTGGCAATTCATATCCAATATGCTCTCCGCCACCAAGGTTTTGACCTTGCTTGACCATGCCATATTCTGAATCATTAAGTATGATGAAAAATACAGGTAGCTTTTCTTGTAAGGCTACGGTCACATCACCACCATACATCAGCATTGAACCATCTCCAGTCAAGCAGACTACTGGATGCTTATTATTTGCCAGCGAAGTTCCAATTGAAGAGCCTATTGCCCAACCCATAGAACCAAACTCTAAACACGTCCAAAACAAGCCTCCATGGTCATCGTCTCTTGATCCTGCCAGCCTTCGATCATAAGGATGTAAATAATGAATTGACCACGCCATGCTATTTCCCGAGTCACATAAATATTTTGTTTCAGGTGGAAAGATTTTGGGTAATGCAGTCATTAAGCTTTGCGGTTTAATGGGTGAACAATTGTCATTGCATTTACTTTCATCGATAACTTTAAAAGAACGTTTTAGTTCAGGCTTTTTAATTGTATCTACATTGCTTTTGTTTGCATGCCTATCGTTTGAAGTTGCTATTTTTTGAATGTCTAAATTATTTTCAACTTTTTCAAAGATTTTTGCGATGTCCCCCCTAACATGTAAACGCGCCATTGGTGAGTGCATTAAATTGTGTTCAGAAGAATCAACATGTATTAAGCGCTGGTTTAATACTTTTTGATCCCATGTGTTACTAGCGGTTTCACTCAGTGTCGTTCCTATTGCAACAATGGTATCCACGTCATCATCAATAACTTCCGTCGCACTATCATGACCAGCAAATCCTAAGACACCACGAAATAAAGGATGATATGGACTGACAAGGCCTTTAGCATGCGGTGTAGTTACAATTTTTGCATTAACACTCATTGCCACATTTAATATTGATCCTATGCCGTGCAAACAGCCTTCGCCAATTATGAAAACAACCTTTTTAGCAGTAGCAAGCTGTTTAGAAAATATTTCTAAACTATCGATATCTATAGGACTTGGCTTCCAAAGTAAATTTGCAAGATCGTTAGTTGGATACTTAACAGGACTAGCTGCTCTTAAAACATCCAAAGGAATACTCAAATGTGCTGGGCCCATTGGAGAACGAAAAGCTGTCATGATGGCTGACGCTAGTTTCTGTTCAAACTGATTTACATGAGAAACTAATGTATTGTAATGAGTGCATGGCTCAAACATAGCCACGGTATTGATTCCTGTATCACCAGATTCTTGTGCAGCATTGCGACCAAAGTTTTCTAGAGATGTCTGCGCAGTGATAACAAGTAACGGCGAATGATTATCATAAGCCGAAGCAACACCGGTTATTAAGTTAGTAGCTCCTGGTCCTGCAGTCGCACAACATACTCCCAAGTTGCCACTATTTCGCGCATAGCCATCCGCCATAAAAGCAGCACCCGTTTCATGTCTTGCTACAACAGCTCTTGGCCCACCTCTTTTAGCACTGCGTGACAGAGCATTGTACAAAGGTTCGATTGCACCACCGGGTATACCAAATACAAATTCAACACCTATGTACTCTAGATAAGAAACAAGTAGATCACCAACTTCATAAGATTCATTCGAAGTAATCGACAGAGCATCAAAAACTTGTGAATCATTTGCTGTATGCAGCTCTAATATATTACCTTCACCAATCTCCAATGCATCGCCCTTTTCAGTGACGATATCCATTAAAGACGCAGAACTAATGTCATCTCCGCTCGCGGCCATTTCTCAACTCAGTTTTGTTTTAGCTATTATTTATGTACGTGTATTAAATGTACGTGAATTAATTATTGAAGTTTTCTTATAATAGTTAGCATTAACAACTATTAACAATGTATTCATATATGTTTTTAGGTGTTATTAATCAAAATACAACACTTTACGTGTGTTTAACATGCCTTTATTGACTATTTTTGAAGTGATTTCATAACTAAATGATTCTGGGAGAGCTTTGAAGCGTCAACGGCTTGCCGCATACCTCTACAAGTCAATACTGGCCTATATTTACTAAAAAATTAACTTATCTACCTACCAAGTCAGTAAATTAATAATTTAACTTTGGATACTAGGCAATTGAATAGATTTATGTGGTGAATTCAATT
>CAYXVH010000154.1:0-5407 GCA_964468615.1 uncultured Thiotrichales bacterium
GACATCTACGCGTGGAGTTATGTCGAGCTTCGGTAACTTCATGTGACGTTCAAGGTCAGCAATTGGATATGTCCATCCTTTACCAAATACCTTAGGTAAACTTGGCCAATCTTCGGCAAATCGGTCAAAAATATTGTCGACCTGTTCTCGTAAAGTTGCTATCGGCATAATGATTTCACGAGTTTTGGAAATAGCCTTTTTCCCTTTGCTTTTTCGTTTACTAGTTTTTTTCTTTTTTATGGGTACTTTGGTTGCTCTTCGTGCCATAGCCGGATCTCCTTCTTTGAGTGTTCATTAACAAAGCTCATTTTGGTTACCTTTTAGGATTGCAACATTGATATTAGTCAAACAAACCTCATATCTAAAAAAGCGGTACTGACAAGTTAACTTCATTTTATCAGCGAATCCGAGTTAAAAAACGTATTCTATAACGCTACTGCACATTTCCAAGACGCAAAGGCGTTCTCTCTCGGAATACTTGATAATTCTTAGCGGTACTGACAAGTTAAGTACATCTGGGCGACAATTCCTTTTGCGCTTTTCATGAAATGTTCATATAGTTTGGGATCATAAGAATGAGACATCACTTGATCAATACCTCTGCTTGTCATCACATCACGGCACATAAATAATGTAATTAATTCGCTCATTAAAATTGTAGAGACAATGATTCCATCGCAATCTTTCCAATTCTCAATGGTCGAATGTGTGTAACGTCTTCTCCATATGTTGCCGTGATTTCATAAGTTTTAAAACCTGGACATGAAATACTTATTAAATAATCAGCTTCACGCAAAGCCACAATAAACACCTTATGAAATTTTCCTGGAATATTGTCTGGCCCAGAAATAATCTTCCCATCTTGACTTTGTAATTCAATGGCACAAACATTCAGCTGTTTTCCATGCACGTTGCGAAGTTCACCCATAACACTAAACCCATCTCCCAATATCAATTTCGGAGCACACCCACATAAACCTAGGATTAAAAATAAATCTAAGCAACAGAATTTTCCAAGTTTTATATCTTTCAATTTAACATCACGTAAAATTGTTTCTTATCACACTCTTTTAAATACTATATCTGTATTAATATTATGTCTTGATTTCTATCAATACTTTTTTGAATCGGTCAAAATTATGGGGAGCAATTTAAATATAGAAAAATATTTAAACCAAAATATTTACTATTATGATACTGAATTTACAGATACAAGCATCCAGTTAATTATTGAATATAAATGCATATGTTATTGAGCTAAATCAATACTAACTATTTACAAATAAGCCATTAACAAAGACTTAAAACTTTACAAACACTTAACTATATATACATAACTTTTAAGCGCGTAATGATTATCAATAAATCTTCAGCATTAGTCATTTCACTACTATGTATAGCCATTATTACCTCGATTAGTTATATATCGATCAAACAAAGTGAGGCTGCATTATTTCTGGAAGATTTAGCAGCTGGTAACGAAAAAAGTCGATTAAAAAGCCAAACCCCTAAACCAATCCAAGTACCAATTGATTATGAAATACAAGGATATCAATACCAAGCTGATTTATATATATCTCAAGAACCGCCATTGGCTAGTATCGTTTTAATACCTGGAGTAGCCGAACAAGGTAAAGATGATTCGCGTTTAGTGGCATTTGCTACAACGCTGGCGCGCAGTCGTTTCATGGTCTTAGTGCCTGATATTCCTAATCTACGCGATCTAAAAGTTCGAGCTGAAGACAGTCGTACAATTATAGATGCTTATACCTATCTTATTTCTCGACCTGAATTTCCAGCACAAGGGCAAGCTGGGATGGGTGCATTTAGTTATGCCGTGGGGCCAGCAGTGTTAGCAGCGCTCGACCCCCAAATACGTGAAAGAGTAAATTTCATATTAAGTGTAGGAGGTTATCATGATATTGAACAAGTCATTACTTTTTTCACCACAGGATATTTTCAAAATGACAACGGGTGGCAATATCTAGAACCAAACGAGTATGGTAAATGGGTGTTTGTACTCAGTAACGTGGAACGTTTATCAAACCCACTTGATAAAGAGATATTTTTTAAAATAGCACAACGAAAAATAAATAACCCAAATACTTCGATTGAAGATTTGATTATTAATCTAACCGTTGAAGCAAATTCGATACTGGCATTACTACAAAACCAAAATCACAATCACGCTCCAAGCCTAATAGCTGATATACCTAACATAATTCATGGTGATTTAGATGCATTAAATCTCTCTAATAAAGACCTTACTAAACTCAAAGCCAAACTCATATTACTGCATGGTACAGACGATGACATTATTCCCTATACAGAAAGCATTGCATTAGCCAGGGCTGTAGCAGAAGGTCAATCTGAAGTATTTCTTATAGATGGTTTAGCACATGTGGATGTGCAGCCAAAAATACTAAACCGATGGAAGATGTTACGTGCAATCGATGCCTTACTGGAAATGAGAGATGTTAAATTAGAAAAGTCATGATTATCATATATTTTTTTACATCTAAACTTATGTTCTCTTATATTGAATAAATAACCAATGAGCACTTTTACTAATAGCAAACATTGTAAACAAGACGAATCAGCGTCTAACAACCAAACCGATAGTTTTCTAAACTTAATAAGACAACTCGTGCTTGAGCTACACCCAGGGTATAAAGATACCATTCAGATAACATTAGATAGCTTACTAGACAAAGATCTAAGTTTTGACAGCTTATCGAGAGTGGAACTGCTACTAAGAATTAGACGAACATATGATGTAAGCCTGCCTGACCAAGTCCTTAGCAGAGCTGAAACACCTCGAGATTTGTTTCAAGCAATATTAAGTGCGCAAACCCAACAACAAAAAATTTCTTGGCAGGAAATACAAAAGCCCGAACTAACTGAAGTAGAAAGCATGCCACATGGTGTAAATACGTTAGTAGAGATGCTTGAATGGCACCAGCAAAAACATCCGCAACGTATACACGTTTATCTATATGAAGAAGAAAAAGAACCTGAAAATATTAGCTACGAAAAACTTCTTATCTCAGCGCAAGCTGTAGCGGCGGGTTTACAACAACTATCTCTAAGTCCCGGTCAAACGGTGGCAATCATGTTGCCTACCAGTGGAGATTATTTGTTTAGTTTTTTTGGTATTCTACTTGCTGGAGGAATTCCAGTTCCAATATATCCTCCATTCCGGCCTTCTCAGTTCGAAGACCATATGCGTCGTCAAGCTGGTATTCTTACTAACTCTCAAGCGGTTATACTGATTACCGTGCCCGAAGCTAAAATAGCAGCACGTTTACTAAAAGGGCAAGTGAGAAGTTTGCATAGCGTAGTCACCCCGCAAGAGCTAACTGTATCCCGAGACCAACTTAGCCCAACTATTCTTCGTGCTCAAGATATTGCTTTTTTACAATATACTTCGGGTAGTACAGGAAATCCTAAAGGTGTCATCTTAACGCACGCCCAACTATTGGCGAACATTAGAATTATGGGCGAAGCCGTACAGGCAAAATCTACCGACACCTTTGTAAGTTGGCTACCGCTATATCATGACATGGGGTTAATTGGGGCTTGGTTTGGAAGTTTGTATCATGCATGCCCCTTAGTATTGATGTCACCACTCTCTTTTTTAACCAATCCAAGTCGTTGGTTGTGGATGATACATAAATATCGCGGCACCTTATCTGCTGCACCAAACTTTGCTTATGGTTTGTGTTTAAATAAATTGCAAAACAAAGACATCAAAGGTTTAGATTTAAGCTCTTGGCGATTTGCTTTTAATGGCGCTGAACCTGTTAGCCCACAAACAATTCGCCAATTTAGTACACGCTTTAGTGCATACGGATTTCGCCCAGAAGCCATGAGCCCCGTCTATGGCCTTGCGGAAGTGGGTGTTGGCTTGGCATTTCCGCCTCTTGATAGAGGGCCGATTATCGATTGCGTACAGGCAGAAACTTTTACCACTTTAGGTAAAGCAAATACTGCAAGTGAAAATGAAATAAACAGTTTAGAGTTTGTAGCTTGTGGGCAACCATTACCTAGTTATGAAATTCGCATCGTTGACTCCACAAGCCGTGAGTTACCAGAACGTGAAGTTGGACAACTTCAATTTAAAGGGCCATCAGCAACAACTGGTTATTTTCGTAATTCAGAATCTACACGAGATCTGTTTGATGGTGATTGGTTAAATTCAGGAGATCTTGCTTACATTGCAAGCGGTGACATTTATCTAACCAGTCGTACCAAAGATATTATCATTCGCGGTGGGCACAATATATATCCATACCAAACCGAGGAGGCTATTGGAAATATCCCGGGCATACGCAAAGGTTGTGTAGCCATTATCGGCAGCACAGGTCCTGCGTCAGGTACAGAACGAATAATCGTCATGGCAGAAACACGTGAAACAGATGAAGCTGCGATAGAGGCACTAAAACAAAATATTAACTCTGTTACTACCGAATTATTAACTATGCCACCTGATGAAATAATATTAGGACCACCACATACCGTTTTAAAAACATCAAGTGGGAAAATTCGGCGTGCAACGATGCGTGAACTGTATGATAAAGGAGAAATTAGCGGAGAACATAAATCAATCTGGAGACAGTATATACGCCTCAGCCTCTCGTCATTATTACCTCGTATGCGTGACACGCGCAGAAAATTATCGAATCTAAGTTATGCTGTATATGCTCAATTAATATTTTGGTTGCTTGTGCCTGTCGTGTGGTTGTTGGTTGCATTATTACCGCGTTTAAACTGGCGTTGGGCTGTAATGCGTATATGCGCAAAACTGCTTTTTTACCTTTGCCGAATACCTATAAAGGTGGAAGGCATAAATAATTTACCAAGTGATCAAACATGTGTATTTGTTGCTAATCATGCGAGTTATCTTGATGGCGCAGTCTTATTAGCCGCTTTACCGACTAAGCTTACCTTCATTACCAAAGTAGAACTTGAACAACGATTTTTTCCACGTGTATTTTTGCGACGTATTGGAGCAGAGTTTGTAGAACGATTTGATCAAGAACAAGGGGTAGCCGGTGCACAACGTGCAGTGCAATCTATATTGTCAGGTCAATCGCTGTTTTTTTTCCCTGAAGGCACCTTCACACGCAGTCCAGGACTGTTGCCGTTTCGGATGGGTGCATTTACCACGGCCGCAACAACGAATGTACCTATCGTACCCATCTCAATACATGGCACACGCTCTATACTCAGGTCAGGCTCCAGTTTTCCACGTCGCGGCATAGTAAGCGTTATTGTTATAAAACCCATCATGCCGCAAGGTTCACAATGGTCTGCTGCAGTTGAACTGCGCGACATTAGTCGTGCGATGATTCTGCGTTACTCTGGAGAGCCAAACCTGGAATAAACATATGCAATAAAACTAGAA
>CAYXVH010000155.1:0-7094 GCA_964468615.1 uncultured Thiotrichales bacterium
TTTTTTGATAGTGGCTCAAACAAGGTCATTACTACCCCTACTACAGCAGCCAGCACTAATGTAAAACCACAACCGCGCGCAAATCACGACCGCAAGATTGCTCAGCTGCATTTGATGGGTAAACCTGCCCCTGCTACTAAACAGGTCAAAGATGCTCCTGAAACGACTCTCAACCTAAAATTGTTGGGTGTGCTGGCTGGGGGTAAGGACTATGGTTATGCAATTATTTCCAGCGGCGGAAATAAAATTAAGCATTACAGTTTGGGAGATGACGTCCCTGGTGGTGCAACGCTGCATGCAGTTTTTTCAGATCGAGTAATTTTAGAACGTGATATACGCATGGAGACTTTGCGTTTACCTCGCGCTAATGCCAAAGGGTTTAATCAAAAGAAACCTTCGAAAACGACCAAGGCTACTGCCCCACAATCTAAGTCAGCAGAAAATGAGACTAATTTTGAAACTGTGGGTCAATTTCGACAGGTGATCATGAAAAACCCTGTGCGTCTTACGGAGTTTATTAATGCAGCACCTGAGAGTAAAGACGGCAAATTTCTCGGTTATAAGCTAACGCCTAGCACAAATACAGAGATGTTTTATCAGCTTGGCTTAGAGCCAGGTGATGTGGTCATCAACATCAATGACATCGTCTTAGATGCTCCAAATAAAGGCCCTCAGGCTATGCAAACTTTATCAACGGCAACAGAGATTAAAATGATTGTGATGCGTGCAGGGACTGAAATCACTTTATTACAGGATATGAGCCAATAGACTAAATATGATGATGTCCGTTGATCCAAGAATAAACAACACATGGTTGTATGTAATCAAGCTAACAAAATATTTAGTGTATAAACAACAGTCATATTCTATGCGCTATAGCGATATCCTGATAAGCTGAATAAATCAATATTTACATTGTATAAGCCACATAACTATATGAAAAATAAGTTTAACTTAAATCAGACTTTTAAAGCCTTTTGCGCTTGTGCAATGCTTTTTGTATCTATCATTAACGTTGTATTTGCCGAAACTGGGGTGACGTTAAATCTTAAAGATGCGGATATACGTTCCTTAATTGAAACTGTAGCAGAAGCTACTGGCCGTAATTTCATTGTTGATCCACGAGTTAAAGCAAAAGTTACCGTAATATCTGCACGTTCAATGAACCGTGAAGAAGTTTATCAAGTTTTTCTTTCGGTATTGCAAGTGCATGGTTATGCAGCGGTAAAAGTTGGTGAAATTATTAAAATCTTACCGGATGTAAATGCTAAACAAGGTCCAGTTGTTACAGGTGGGGAAAGTACTCAAGCAGACGGTGATGAACTCGTTACACGTGTGGTACCGATTAAAAACGTACCAGCCGCACAAATGGTTCCAATATTGCGCCCTCTTGTGCCACAACAAGGGCATCTTGCAGCGTATCCAAATAGCAACGTATTAGTTATTTCAGATCGAGCAGCAAACATCCAAAGATTAATTACTATTATTAATCGTATCGACCGGCCGGATAGCCAAGAAATTGAAGTAGTGCCATTAGAGCATGCTTCTGCAGCTGAAGTAGTAAGAATTATTAATTCAATGAGTCGTCAAGATGCGCAAGGGCAAGTTCCCGGTGGCACTACTCTTGCGGCTGATGAACGTTCAAACAGTATTTTATTATCTGGCGATAATGCTGCACGTTTAAGAATTCGAGGATTGATTGCGCACCTTGATACGCCTCTACAAGGCGGTGGAAACTCACAAGTTGTATTTTTGAAATATGCTAAAGCTGTGGAATTGGTGCCTATTCTACTGGGTGTTACACAATTTGAAGCAGAAGGACAACAAGGTAATGCTAGTGGCACAGCAACAGGTGTAAATTTGCAGGAGGTAGATATCCAAGCAGATGAAACTACCAATGCTTTAATCATCACTGCTGCCCCAGCAAAATTTGAGAGCATTCGGCGAATCATTAGTCAATTAGATATTCGCCGAGCACAGGTATTGGTGGAGGCGATTATTGCTGAAGTCTCTACGGGCCTTTCCAGAGAGTTGGGTGTGCAATTTGCATATGTGCCTACTGAACGTTCTTCAGGAACCACGCCTGCGGTTGGCGAATTATTTACAAATTCGTCGGCTGATATTGCGGGACTAATAGCAGGTGGTACTGATGCTGCACTTAGCGCTGTAACCAGTGGATTTTTTGTTGGTGCGGCAAAGTTGGGTGGCAAAGATCGTTTCGCGGCTTTATTACGAGCACTTGAGGGCGATTCTGCAACCAACATCTTGTCAACACCTCAACTAATGACGTTAGACAATGAAGAAGCGGAAATAGTAGTTGCACAAAATGTACCCTTTATTACCGGCCAATTTACCAATACTGGATCCGGTACTGACTCAGCTGTGAACCCATTTCAGACCATTGAACGCGAAGATGTAGGTATAACACTAAGAATTACACCACAAATTAATGAAGGCGATAGCGTTATACTTAACGTTGAACAAGAAGCCTCTTCCCTCTCCCCGTCACCGGTTGCGAGTGATTTAATTACAAATAAACGCTCCATAAAAACAACTGTATTAGCAAAAGACCAGCAAACCATCGTACTGGGTGGATTAATTGAAGATAAATACACGGACGATGTACAAAAAGTACCATTGCTTGGCGATATTCCATTATTGGGTCATTTGTTTAGATCTACTAACACTACAAAAGATAAACAGAACTTAATGGTGTTTATACACCCAGTTATCGTTCGCGATCCTGCTACAGCCTCATATGCTACCAACGCTAAATACAGTTTCTTGAAAGCCAGACAAGTTGAAGCTGCAATTGATGATCGCGGGTTAATTAAAAATGGTGCACGGCTGTTACCTGATCTTGATGAACTTGTGACACAAGTACCTGGCGGAAGTGTAAGTACTTCAACTTCCCCTGTTTCTGTGGATCAGTTGTTACAGCAATCGCCTGGTGTTGAAACTACCGCGGTTAAAGAGCTTGACGATATACCAGTTGAAGAAATTCAAACTGAAAACATAACAATACCGACTGATTCTGATGTAATCATTCTTGAATAACACCAAGAAAGATAACTATCAAACGATATTCTAATGGATACAGAAAAAGCTCAACCATCATTAGCGCCACGTGAAATTCGTAGGCCACCATTTAGTTTTGCAAAACGTCACGGCATACTAATTGGCAACGAAATAAATGGGCGCGTGATGATTTTTCAACGTCCTGACGTAAAACCCCCTTCACTAGCAGAGGCACGTCGCTTCGTAGGCAAACCTCTAAATATTCGCACTCTATCCGAGGATGAGTTCGATGAACTGTTAACTCAACTTTATGATGATAGTGCTACAGGCACTTTGGCTTTAATGGAAGGCTTTGAAGATGATCTTGATTTAGCCAGCCTTGCAGAAGCATTACCTGAACCACAAGACTTAATGGATGCAGACGATGATGCTCCGATAATTCGCTTAATTAATGCTTTGCTGACTCAAGCAGTTAAAGAAGGTGCATCAGATATTCATATAGAAACGTTTGAATCTAGATTATCTGTGCGTATGCGTGTAGATGGTGTTTTACGCGAAGTATTACAACCGCCTCGTAACTTAGGTGCACTCGTTGTTTCACGTATTAAAGTAATGGCAGCTTTAGATATTGCCGAAAAACGTTTACCTCAAGATGGGCGTATATCATTACGCATTGCAGGGCGTCCGGTTGATGTGCGTGTATCTACCCTTCCCTCTGGGCATGGTGAGCGTGTTGTTTTGCGTTTATTAGATAAACAAGCAGGCAGACTTGATTTAGAACATTTAGGTTTACCAACTGACCTTCATAACAGGGTTAAGCAAGCTATTGAAAAACCTCATGGCATTGTTTTAGTTACTGGCCCTACCGGTTCAGGTAAAACCACAACCTTGTATGCTGCATTGAGTGAAATTAACGATAAGAAACGTAATATTCTTACGGTTGAAGATCCTATCGAATATTTCATCGATGGAATTGGACAAACTCAAGTTAACGGTAAAGTCGATATGACTTTCGCGCGTGGTTTACGTGCAATTCTACGTCAAGATCCAGACGTTGTGATGGTTGGTGAGATACGTGATTTAGAAACTGCCTCTATCGCTGTGCAAGCCAGTTTAACGGGCCATATGGTTTTCTCTACTCTACATACCAATACCGCTGTGGGCGCGATTACGCGTATGCGCGACATGGGGGTTGAACCATTTTTACTATCTTCTAGTTTAGTGGCAGTACTTGCACAACGACTTGTTAGAGTACTTTGCGATGAATGCAGAGTTTCACATACTGCTAGCTCTGTCGAATTTGATCAAATAAAGAATGTGCAAATTGGGAAAGATTTAAGTGCCCCGCCTACCATCTACTCACCAGGTTCTTGTGGTGCATGTAATAGCACAGGGTATTCTGGTAGAACAGGTATTTACGAACTTATTACGATTGATGAAACCATGCGGAGCATGATTCACGATATAGGTGCAGAACAACAATTAGAAAAATACGCACACCAACACACGGCTAGCATTCGACAGGATGGAATTCGCCTAGTGCTTGAGGGAGTAACTACACTTGAAGAAGTCATGCGCGTGACCAAAGAAGATGTTGAATACTAAACCTCGAGCCAGATTATGCCTGCATTTGAATATACTGCTTTAGACACCTCTGGCCGCGAGAAACGTGGTGTTATTGAAGGTGATAGTCCTCGTGCTGCGCGGCAACAGTTGCGCTCTAAAGGATTTGATCCTCTCGCAATTAACCAAGTAAAAGAACGTAAAGACAAGTCATCTCTTGGTAGTTTGTTCGCACGTAGATTTAACTCAACTGATTTAGCTTTATTTACTCGTCAGTTATCTACTCTTGTACGTTCTGGCACTCCTTTAGAAGAAGCCTTGCGCACAATTGGTAATCACACAGAAAAACCGCGTGTGAAACGTACCATTATGGGTGTGAGATCACGTGTATCAGAGGGTTTTCCGCTTGAAAAAGCGATGAGTGAATTCCCTTCTGATTTTCCAGAAATGTATCGCGCAACAATCGCAGCAGGTGAAAAGTCGGGCCACCTTGATGCGGTACTAGACCGCCTTGCGGATTACACTGAAACCAAACAAGAAACACAACAAAGTGTTGTAGGTGCACTTGTCTATCCTATGGCTTTATTATTTATCGCAATTGCGGTTGTCATCCTTTTAGTAGTCGTTGTTGTACCCAAAATTGTTGGAATATTTGAAGACCTAAATCAAGAGTTACCAATTCTGACGCAGATGCTTATTTCGCTTAGTAACTTCTTGGTTTCCTATGGCATATATATTTTAATTGCCGCCATTATAGGGCTAGTATTATTTCAACGTGCCATGCGCACTGAAGCCTTTCGGGCAAAAGTTCAAAAGTTTTATCTTCGTCTTCCTATCGTAGGCAAATTAACCCGTGGCATGAACACGGCTCGATTTTCTCGAACCTTAAGCATTTTGACCGCATCTGGTGTGCCGGTATTGGATTCGTTGCGAATTGCAGCAGAAGTAATTATGAACCGGCCAATGCGTCAAGCCGTACAAGAAGCCGCAGTGAGTATCAGCGAAGGTGCAACTATTCATTCATCACTAGAACGTTCCGGTCATTTCCCACCGATGACGTTGCACTTAATTTCCAGTGGTGAGCAAAGTGGAAATTTAGAAGAAATGCTGGATCGTGCAGCATCTCAACAAGAGCGAGAACTAAACACTGTTATAAACACTACCCTAAAACTATTAGAGCCACTCATTATTGTCTTTATGGGTGTCATGGTTTTAGGAATAGTAATGGCCGTATTAATGCCAATTTTCAACTTAAATCAGCTGGTAGGACAATAAACATTTCATAGTGGTTATCACTCTTTAACTAGTTAATATAACTACATGTTTTTAAAGAACTTATAAAATATTACGAGTGCTAAAAATGAATCAATACCAATCATCCGTTAGGTTTGACCAGTAGTAAACATAGCTGGATAGCAGTTGTCTAACTTATTGATACAATTTGCACATATTTCCATAATAATCAGCGAGTTAATTAATAGAGAGTAATAACTAATATGAACAATGTTAAGAGAATTAAAAACCACAACATGAAGGGTTTCACTCTGATTGAAATTATTGTGGTGGTGGTCATTATTGGTTTATTGGCCGCTGTAATTGCACCCAATATATTTGGACAAGTGGAAAAAGCACGTCTTAATAGAGCTTTAAGCGATCTACGTGCATTAGAGTCTTCATTGAACCTCTATCGATTAGATAACTTTAACTACCCTACTACTGAGCAAGGCATACAAGCCTTAGTTACCAAGCCAAGCGGCAGCCCGGAAGCTAAAAACTGGAAGAAAGGCGGATACATTCCAAGATTGCCTTTAGATCCTTGGGGCAGTGAATATCAATATGCCAACCCTGGTACCAGTGGTAACGATTTTGACTTATTCACTTTTGGCGCTGACGGGAAAGTCGGCGGAGAAGAAAATAATAAAGATTTGTCTACTGCTGATTTAAGGTAGTACACGTACGCACTTAACCTGGAGCTTAGCTAATCAATGATATACAAATCATACCAATGCGCTAAGCAATCACCTGTAGCTAAGTTTAATGCAGGTTTTTCTCTTTTAGAGCTATTAGTCGTTATCGTTATAATTGGCATAGCCACGCTGGCCGTGACGTGGGCATTTGGTGATAATCAGGCTGAACGCATGTCACATAAGTCTCGCCAATTAGCTGCATTGATCGAGCTAACCCAAGAACAAGCTATTTTTAATTCTCAAGAATTAGGATTGTTATTCACCAAGAATAGTTATTCTTTTTATAAACTGGAATCAGTTCTTGATAAAGATAAAAAAGAAAAATCTGTTTGGACAACTATTGAAGGCGATAGAATTTTAAGCAAACGCAGTCTACCCGATGGATTGGAATATGAACTCTATCTTGAAGGTATTAAAGTTACGTTTGCTGCCTCTAAATTAAAGGAAGTGACTCCGCATGTTTTCATTCTTTCTGATGGATCAATAAGTCCGTTTGAACTTAACCTTACCGATAAAATTGATCACAGTTATAAGATGAAAATGGCA
>CAYXVH010000156.1:0-5365 GCA_964468615.1 uncultured Thiotrichales bacterium
TTTCTGGTGTAAATTCCAATCTCTCAGCTGGGTAATTTGACGTTGGATTGTTCTTTATTTTATTAATGAATTTCATTGCGTTCGAATTTATAGGCCAATTTACAATATCGTTGTTTTTTAATTCTTCTGCAGAAACATTTAACAAACTCGAAACTTTAGAATTTACAAAACTTACATGTCCAGATTCATCAAAAACCATAATAGCTTCTGGCATTGCTTGTAATACACTTTCTATTTTAGATTGCTTGTAAGTAAGCAACTTTGAAGATGCAACTAAATCATTTTTATTCGATTCTAATTCAGATATTCTGGACTGTGCTAAACGGGTGAATTCATTAAACTTTTGAATAAAATCAGACAACTCTCCACTTGCATGTATTTCTACTTGTTTAAAACTACCTTGGTTTACTAAATCATTAATCTGATTTCCAGCAACTTTTAACGGTTGTATTTCACGTTTAATTAAATATAAAAAAAGTGCCGCAATTAAAAATATAGGTAATGAGATAGAAGCTAAGAATGGGATTTGCCCCAGAGTTAATCCGTATTTTGGCTCATAGAAACCAAGTCTTACATAGCCAAGCAATTCTCCTTTTTCTATTAGAGGCGCATGAAATTCAATAATGTGTTTATTTTGACCTTCTAATGTAAGCTTTTTTTCTGCTAGCCAATTACTGGGGTCTGCAGGTGGTTTCAATTTTGGAATAATGAGCCCAGAGATTGCGGCACTGGTTATAAGTGAGCCATTCTTATCAACAATGGCTCCATATGCGAAATTAGGATCGCCTTCATTATATTTTATAAGCTCTAATGTTCCTCGATGCCCTTCATTTGGCACAAGTTGGTAATAAGGTATTTCAGATATCAAACGAACCAGCTCTATACCTTGCGTTCGTATTTGTGCGATACGAGTTGCATGCATATTGTTAAGTAACAAATACATAATTGCTGATGCTGCAAGCAATGATGCAACAATTACCATAAGCCCAATTCGCTGGTTTACCCAAGTAGAGACATTATTTAAATTATTCTTAGACATTTTAATTAATTATTAACATCCATTACTAGTCATGTTTGCAGGATATTGTGGACTGCAGTTTATTGAGAATGTAGGATTATTTACGGTTTGATTTAATTCAGCTTCATTGACAGAATTATTGGATGATGAGTTAATAGAAGCCTCATCTCTGAAATTTTTATCGATATTTGAGTCTATTTCTCTGGCCTGATGATCTAGTTCAGTTTCAATTCGAATGGCACGTGCTTTTTCTGCAGCGTTAATCACATTATTGTGGTCCTCTACAATATGTGGCGTGATCATTACAACGGTTTCTGTATTTGTACTACTATCAAATTTGTTAGAAAACACACGGCCTAGTAAAGGTAGATCACCTAATATAGGAACACCTTCTCTGTTTTGATCTGAACTGCGCCGAATCAACCCACCTATGAATACAGTCTGCCCATCTTCGACTAACATCTGCGTTGTAACTTCAGTAGTAACTTGGTTAGGAATTCCATCTTCAATGCGCCCTGTGCTTACTTCAGGATGAATATTCAGCATAATGCGTCCTTTCCCATCTACTGAAGGCAAAACACGGAGAATCACACCTGATTCTAAAAACTCAATCGTCTCACTAGTAACTTCATTTATTGTCGTCGTTACTCGAAAACCTAATCTGTCACCTATAATTACTTCAGCTTCTTGATCTTCCAATGCCAGCAACTTTGGTGTCGACAACGTACGTAAGCGACCTCGAGCAAATAGTGTATCCAAGGCAACGTCAATGTTAGGTGTAACCAAGTCAAAAAATAACCCAGGAGATATTGGATTAGATAATCCTCTAGTTCCTACAACACCTGTACCACCGTCTGAACTGAATATTTTTGTCCAATCTAAGCCGAATGATTCAGTATCTCGCAGTGAAATCTCTAATATCTTTGCCTCAATAAATATTTGTTTCGGCTCTTGATCAATTTCCGCAAGGATTGATTCAATACGAGTGATAAATGAAGGTAAATCTTCTACTACAAGTAATCTGCGTTCAGCAAGATTTGTAATTTTTCCGTATTCTGATAAATAAGTTTCTAGTATTTGTTCAACTACACTTGTATCAGAATATTCGACCTTTAATGCCCGTAATTCAGTTAAGCCACTTTGCGCATATTTTCCGCTTTCCTCTCGCCTCAGCACAAAATAGCTACCATTACGATATTCGACCGCATAACCTGCTGCATCGGCAATGGATAAAATGGCTTGTCTCAATGTTACGTTATATAAATTAACCGAAATCGTGCCTTCAACGTCTTTTGCTAGAATAATATTCACATGCTCTTTAATTGAAAGCATTTCCATAGCTTCTGAGATTTCTACATCATGAAACGTTAATGATATTTTTTTAAAACTTTGAGCATTTGCATTAGCAAATAGCACAGAAATTATGCATAACAAAATAATGTTGAATAGTGAATGCATAATTTTGATTTGTGTACTTTTATTCATTTTTTAATTGTTTATGTATTTCACTAACGTTAAGAGTTATTTTTTTACCATCTTTGGAAAATGTTGCAGTCCCTACACCGACAGAAATAAGCTCATATCCTTTTACTTTATTGCCAACAAGAACCATTAAGCCCTCTACATTAGCAATGGAGCCCTCATCTGAGGACAATGTTGCACGCAAACTTTCATCAGATAATATATGACTTGGTTCTGATTCAGTTTTTACGAGAGCTTTAACAGGACTTACTACAATTGGTTTTATAAATGGATTTTTAGATAACAGAGCATGACTAGTGTCCGCATTGCTGTAGCCTGAATACACTAAAATAACGATTAAAAATGATGAGTATTTAGCTATAACTTTCATTCTTATAAACTCTTATAAGAAGCTATAGTTAACTTCATTAATAATGCTGTGTTGTTATGATTTACAGTATTTAGCTCTATGCTTTTAATTACTATAAATCCCAATTGATCTCGAAGATCAAGTAACCAGTCATATAAGTCAAAATATTCTCCTGACAATTGAATATTAAAAAGTATTTCTTGAAACATCTGAATCTCACTACCTTTCGCAGGTTTTACTGCTATTAAACTAACCTCATGATTCCAAGATATATTCTGTAACTCTCCTATGATGTAAGCTTCCATTTTCTTTTCAGGTAAATTAGCCATATCACCTTTTAAGTTTCGCTTCATCGTCACAATTTCTTGCGCTAACTTTGCATGTTGTTCATCTAACTGGTCTTTATTTGAAACTAATTCTCTAAGTTCATTCCTTGCATCAAACCCCGATCTTATGTCTTTAATTTGTGGCCAAATCGCATAAACAGATGACGTGGCTACCATTAGCAATAAAGCTCCGACCAGCAATAATAAAAATATATTTTTATTAATTTGACTAAATGCATTCATTATTAACTTGCTTTATTTTCCAGATTCACCGTAATTGCTAAGTTAAATTTTACAGATTTAGATCTTGCATTTTTATCCGACGAAGTCCCAAGTACTTTTGCGTCCAGAATCTCAGATTGATCTAATAAGTTTTTTACAAATGATGATAAATTTGAGTGGTTAGGTGCTTCTCCAGAAATAAGCATTTTTGTTCCTATTGCTAATGACTGTTTTTCATCACCTGGAGTAACAATTATGAAATAACCCGTGTTAACTAATTTTTCTTCTTCAATTTGAACTTCCTCGCGCTGAAACCTCATACTTGTAAACCATACATCCACATCTTGTATGGCAGCATCAATTGCTACAAACAAATCTTCAGCTGCTACCGCTGTTCTCAAACCATTTAACAATGTCCATTGATAGTCTAGTTCTTTTTTTTCCTCTCGCAATGACCGTAGTGTTTCACGCTGTTGCGATGTAATTTCTTTAATTTTAGATAATTTTAAAATTTCAGAATTTGTATCACGCTTTACATACCCTAGTGCGCCATATGCCACACCAGTTGTGATGATTAAACCTACAAGTATGTAAGCGAATAATTTAAAAACATGTAGCTTCCATATATGTTCGCGATAATTACTTGGGATTAGATCTATTTCACTCATTCTCTTCTATCCCTCTTAAAGCAAGACCTGCTGCTATGGCCATATCTGGCGCATGGATATACTCGGAAATTTCATTCGCGCTTGGCATATAAAATGGCTCTAAAGGATCAAACAGCGCTTTTACTGAAATTTTTAATTCTTTATCTAAGTATTTATCTATTCCATTCCAATGCGCGAGACTGCCTAACAAATATATTTTTGTTATCGCTTCACCATGATTTTCTGAAGCAGCAAAGATCAACACTCTGTTAATTTCTTCAATTAATTCTGAAAGAGCTGGCCTAGCAATATCCAGCAATGTTTTAGTTATATCTTCGTCTACATACGCAACTTGTGAAGATGGTTTCTTAACACTAGTATCAAATCCATGCTTATGTATTAGATCTAGAGTTGCTTCTTTAGACATTTCTAAAACATTGGACATCTTCTCAATAAATCCATCAGCACCAATGTTAAGCTGATAATCAAATAATAATCTTCGACCTGAAGTTATTGTTAGATAACTTTTATCACTGCCAAAATTGATTATTAATATATTTTTAAAATCTTGTTTTTGTTGTGTTGCGTAAATTAGGCGCTTAATTGCTGCTGGCCTTATCTCCAAGGCTTCTACATGAAGACCTGAGTAACGCAATAATTCCAAGTATGAAATGACTAATTCATGTTTAGCTACCGCAACAAGAACCTGCTGTTCACCTTCTTTATCACTTGCACGCACAGGCAAATAGTCAATTACATATTGAGATAGATCCTCGTCAATACGCTCTCTTAACGCTTGTAATATTGCGCCACTATCATCGTTATTCTTGGATTTTGTATAGTTAATTGAAAATATCCGAACATCGCTTGAAGGCATGGAAGAAACAATATTTTTACCTTTGAAACCATGTTCTTTAATTGCTTGACGCATAATTTTTCGAAGATTTTTTGGAGAAGATAATAATTCTTCCCGTGTTTGCTTATAACCCACAGAACAGTAGGACTTTAATGCAATTTTTCCATCAACCGTTCTACCTAACTGAACCATGTTAATATTTTCAATCGAAAAATCGACTCCAATGCGCCCAACTTCCGCAAAAGTAGCAGCTGTTTGAGTACGACGAGTGATTGAATTTAGTGCAATCATGCTTAAACTTTATTGTCGTCCTTAACATGTCCTCCCCTAGGCGAATTCTTAGGGGAAAGAACGATTAGTTATCAGCAATGAGTTCACCGGTAACGGTGTCATAACGCCAACCACCTGTAGCACCTGTGGTAAGTCCCAATAGGCCTGCATTTACTACAGCGATAACATTGGTAG
>CAYXVH010000157.1:0-21993 GCA_964468615.1 uncultured Thiotrichales bacterium
ATCACTGGGCTTACTGCGCCTTGGAGTATTGGTTGAGTTTTTATCTCACTCTGTAGTAGTCGGATTTACCAATGCTGCCGCGATCATTATCGGCACTTCTCAGTTATCAAAACTATTTGGTGTTACCGCTGAATCTGGAAATCATTTTTATGAAACCATTTGGAATGTAATTGTTGAAGCAAGCAAACACGCCCATTTCCCAACCCTAGTAATGGGTGTTGCCGCATTAGTGATTATTTTTGGTTTAAAAAAATACGCGCCCAAAGTCCCTGGTGTGCTTACCGCAGTTGTAATCACTAGTTTAGTTTCTTGGTTAATTGGTTTTGAAGCTCGCGGCGGTAATGTGGTGGGTATGGTGCCTCCGGGATTACCTAGCTTAGGTTTGCCCAACTTTGATATGTCAATAGCTTTGGATTTAATATCTAAAGGTATCGTGATTGCAGTAATTGGGTATATGGAAGCCATCTCAATCGCAAAAGCAATAGCGGTACAAACTCGACAACGCATTGATGCAAACCAAGGTTTAGTCGGGCAAGGTTTAGGAAATATTGCATCAGGGTTATCCGGCGCATATCCGGTTGCCGGCTCATTTTCACGCTCAGCTGTAAATATGGCAGCGGGCGCGAAAACGGGCTTTGCCGCAGTATTTACCGGTGTGCTAGTCGCAGCATCCTTAGTGCTGTTGTATTTCAGCCAATACCTTTATCACCTTCCACAAGCTACCCTAGCCGCGGTTATTATTTCGGCAGTAATTAACCTTATTCGTATCAAACAAATTAAATATGCCTTCCGAGTACATACACACGATGGATTCATAGCCGTACTTACATTTGCATTAACACTAATATTAGCCCCACATTTAGAACAAAGTGTTTTTGTTGGTGTTGTGCTAACACTAGGTTTGTTCATGTATCGCACCATGCACCCACATATTTCAATTCTATCGAGAGCAGCCGATGGAGAACTGCGAGATGCCGGCGCCAATATTTTAAAAACCTGTCCAAATATAACCCTTATGCGCTTTGAAGGGCCTCTTTTCTTTGCCAGTGCAATGTATTTTGAAGAAAAAGTTCTAGAACGTGTTGCTGCCAAACCTGATTTGAAATTTATTATTGTGGATGCTGAGGCGATAACAGAAATTGATGCAACTGGTGAGGATATGTTGCACCAACTTTCACTGCGTCTAGCTGCTTTGCACATAGAATTCGTTTTCGCACGCACTAAACGACAAGTAATGGATGTATTTGTGCGCACCGGTTTTGCAGGGCCTGATTGGTCCGACCACTTTTACCGACATGATGAAAGTGCCATTGAGTTTGCTTGGCAAAACATTAGTAATTGTGAGCAAGATGTTTGCCCACTTGCAAAAGATCACGAATGCCCAGCGCAACGTTTAACTCCAATTAAGCTAGCCCCATCTAAAACTAGCTAGTTTTCTTAAGATAAACTTGGTCCGATACTTCATGACCTAACTTTTCTCCGCGCCTCTCAAACTTTGTTTGTGGGCGTTGCTGAATAAAAGTAGATGAAGATACTTTCTCAAATAAATTACTCAGCTTTACAGTTTCTTGAATATGCTTGGCATAGGGTTGCCAATCGGTAGCAATATTAAGCTCACCCTCATCAGATATTTTTTCAGCAAGTAATTTTAGAAAGGGCACTTGAATCAAACGACGTTTATGATGACGCCTCTTAGGCCATGGATCTGCAAACCAAATAAGAACTGCTGACAGGCTGTTCGCAGTAATATTATTTTGCAACAACTCAACCACGTCAGCATTGATTACACGAATATTTTCAAGTTTAGAACCAAATGCGTTTCTTAATAAATTCCCAATTCCTGGCCGATATACCTCTATACCTAAGAAATTTAAATCAGGATGCTGCTCTGCAAGCGTTACTAATGACTCTCCATTACCAAAGCCAATATCAAGAACAACAGGTTGTCTTTTTACAAATAGCTTATCAAGATTTAGTAATTCTTGGTCAAGCTCTATTCCATAATGCGCCCAATGCTGTTGTAAGGCTTCACGCTGCGCTTTAGTAAAGCGCCCCTCGCGACGCACAAAACTACGGAGAAAAGAAGAGGTCTGCTGCAAGAACTATAGAATCCAAACAAATTTTAGAAAAAGCTGCCGTCAATTGGAGAAGAAGCAGACGCAAAACGACGCCGTGGCATACGCCCAGCTAGAAAAGCTTCACGTCCTGCAGCCACTGCCTTGTTCATGGCTGATGCCATTAAAACTGGATTCTTTGCTTCAGCAATCGCAGTATTCATCAATACACCATCGCACCCTAATTCCATGACTACCGCAGCATCGGAGGCCGTACCCACACCTGCATCAACAATAATGGGCACCGATGCATTTTCAACAATGGTATAAATATTATGCGGGTTACGCACACCTAAGCCAGATCCTATGGGTGCTGCAAGCGGCATCACTGCCACACAACCCATCTCTTCAAGCTGTTTTGCAACAATAGGGTCGTCGTTGGTGTATACCATGACCTGGAAATCTTCTGCAATAAGAGTTTTCGCAGCATTTATCGTTTCAACTATATCTGGGTATAGAGTCTTTTCATCTCCTAGCACCTCGAGTTTTACTAGTGAATGACCATCGAGTAATTCACGCGCTAGTCGACAGGTGCGCACTGCATCTTTTGCACTGTAACAACCCGCGGTGTTGGGAAGAATTGTAAATTCACTAGGAGGAATCACATCAAGAAGATTAGGAGTGTCTCTATTTTGTCCAATATTTGTTCTGCGAATTGCAACGGTAACAATTTGTGCACCGCTAGCCAAAATTGCTGCGCGTGTTTCTTGTAGATCCTTATACTTGCCCGTACCAACTAGTAAACGAGACTCATAGTGATCGCCTGCAATATTGAGGAAATCTTTATTAACATCAGGTATTGAAGTGATAGCGGGATTTACTGTCATGGTGATGCTTCTATGTTACATTCAAAAATTATTGTAATTAAGCCTTATAAACATACAACTTAATGAATAAATGTTGGTCTTCAAACTTCGTTAATATTTTGCTTTTGGCAATGTTGCCAATCTACATTTTCGTACATGCCAAACTACTACCAGCAGCAATAAGTGGTTCTGGAATAGCAGATGCAGGTTATATTTCCATCATAACACTGACCTTTGTAGCATGTGCGATTCTGTCATTGCTAATCCTTATTTTTAATACTGAATTAGATACTCCAAAACTAACTGCAGCTGCAGCTGCTTATATTTTATTTATATATCTCTTGCGTGAAGCAGATGTGCATCGTTTATTTACCCTAGAACATGTTACGCGGCCAAAGTTTTATCTGATGCCAGAAGTGCCCATCTGGCAAAAAATATTTGCTGTACTGGTATTTTCAGTGTTGGTAGCGTGTATGTTATTTTTACTAATTAAATATACACGCAGTTTATGGATGAAGTTCCGCAAGTTGGAGCCCTGGGTTCTAGCGCTATTCTTCTGGTTTATCGTTTTAGTAATCTCTCAATTGTGTGACAGATCTGACCTAAACCATACACATTTCGGTAGAATTATCGAAGAATGTTGCGAATGTTGGGCCGCAATGTTTTTATTCCTAAGCGTGCTGCAGTGCATTCCTAGCTTAAATAAGCGCGAAAGTGCTCTCCGCAAATGACCGAGGTTAGCCTCCGCCAATCGCATGGATGATCTCAACTGCGTCACCCGGCTGAATGACATGCTGTGACAGAGTGCTTCTAGGTACGATCTCCTGATTGATCTCTAACGCCAGCTTTTGCTCAGAGATACCCAGCTCTTGTAATAACTGCTGAGCAGTAAGATTCTTACCTACTGTCTTTGCTTCACCATTAATAATAATCTGCATAACCAATTATCTTAGTTAGAACTCTTGTTAAGATAGCCAGTATAAGTGTCGTAATTACTTTTACATAGACCTCAAATTAATAGTGCCCTAATTAGTGTCAAACAAACTAGCCAATACCTTTGATGTGCTGATCGTAGGCGGCGGCATTATTGGCATGCTAACGGCTCGTCACTTGCAAAGTGAAGGCTATAAGGTTGCGATTATTGAGAAAAACACTCTAGGTGGCGAGGCGACTGTTGCTGCGGGTGGAATATTATCAGCTCTTAATCCCTGGCAACAAAGCGTCGCAGCACAATCTTTGATAAATGAAGGTAGACAAAATTTTACTGCGCTTGCTGAAGATTTAAAACAAGAAACTAATATTGATCCAGAGCTCATTCAATCGGGAATGTTAGTGCTAAACGTTAATGAAAAGCAACAAGCGCAAGCATGGGCGAAACAAAATAATGAGGTGGTAGAAATTCTTTCTCAGCAATCATTGCTTGAGCATGAAGCAAAAATCTCACCTGATTTTGAAGAAGCAATTTATTTACCGAATATTTCGCAAATTCGCCCGCCAAAATTGATAAACGCACTACAACAGTCTTTACATCGAAGAAAAATTAAAATTTTTGAGAATACTACTGTTAAAGAAATTCGAAGCGATGCAAACAAAGTTGCGGGAGTCGCCACACAAAATGAAAATCTTTATGCTGAAAAAATAGTTATATGTAGTGGCGCGTGGACAAAAAACTTTTTTCAAGAAGACAACAGCATTGATATACAACCAGTACGCGGGCAAATGCTACTGTATAAATCACCTAAAAATATTCTTACACATATTATTCTGAAGGACAGGTCATATATGATCCCCAGGCAAGATGGTTACATATTATGTGGCAGTACCGTAGAACATGTGGGATTTAAAAATGAAATCACACAAACTGCACGTCAAACTTTGCAAAAAATTACACATGAATTAGTACCACCGTTTGTGAAACTCGAACCGATAAAACAATGGTCCGGATTGCGTCCTGGCACTCAGCGTGAGGTCCCCTATATATGTAAGCACCCCCGGATTAAAGGCATATATATAAATAGCGGTCATTATCGCTATGGAATTATTATGAGCATTGCCTCTGCCAGGATCATGACTGAGTTAATATCCAATTCACTAAATGCATCACAAATAGCCGCATTTGCTTAATGGATAATTATATATTCACTCACATATACAAGGCGTTAGGACTGCAAATAGACTTTGTCTAAATTATGTCTATAATTCCAAGCATGAAAGGTCTCGATCAATTCCCAAAGTCACGTGCAGATGTAGTCGGCATGTTACGTAATTCAGGAATTACACCAACTCATCAACGTATAAAAATTGGTGAAGTTTTGTTTTCGTGCAAACAACATTTGTCTGCAGAGCAAGTATTAGTAGCCGTCAACCAAGATGATGGTGAAGTATCTAAAGCCACTGTATACAACACACTTGGTGTATTTGCTCAACATGGGTTGATTCGTGAAGTGATCGTAGACCCCTCTAAAGTTTTCTATGATTCCAACCTAAGCAAGCATCATCACTTATATTATTCTGATACAGGTGAATTAGAAGACATTGCAAACGAAAGTGTAGAGATCTCGAAACTACCAGAGCTTCCTAGTGATTTACAGGTTGAAGACGTGGATGTAATTATTCGCGTGCACCGTAACTAATTTCCAAATCTAAAACGCATTTTTAACCATTATCATTTACTCTGCACAAACATGCCAGAGTAACTCAGTTTATAAAGCAGCTGATTCGTAATGAGTAGATCGGGTGTTCGAATCGCCCCTCTGGCAGCACTCGTGTGAATGGGTATTAGTCATTAGTCGTAAATAAAATACAACTACCATTTCTCCCAAATTTCAAACAAGGAGTGATTGCCTTTTTTGCGTGTTCGAATACCTGTTTGACGATCTATAGAATTAGCTTTTTCTACGGCTAAGTTATAAGCATTAGAGCTAGTATCGCCTTCTCTAGTTTGGAAATACGTCACCAAAAACCAGCCGCGTTTATTTAGGATGGCACTATCTTCACCATCCAGCTTTTCTAACTCTTCACTCATACTCTTTTCCTTCAGCCAAAGATAAATTTACGTACTCGTGTAGAAATAGATAAGGCATTGCAGCTACCCTGGTGTAATCAATTATTTGACGCCATAATATACCTCAGATACGGTTACTACAGTACGTTATTTCGTTTTACAATTATATGAAATACAGCTTTTATTTTAAAGCGCAGTTTCGTACTGAGTGGAATTATATCTGTTTCCTAAGTGCCCAGTCTTTACATAGATAATACAGCCTTGTTTAGTAAAGGGGGTGTGAAAACTATTCGGTGGATTTCTCAACCAGGTTTCTTTTGGGTAACTTCCAAATTCATCTTCAAAGGTACCCTCTAATACAAATATTTCTTCACCACCAATATGACGATGTGACTGAAATAATGTATCCGTTTCCCATTTCACTAACGCCACATGCTCATAGGTGTGTTCATGCAGTGGCATAACACTTAAACCCGGCACCAAACCAGGTAACCATGTTTGTTGCTTAGTTTGAATATGTAACTGTTTGGAGTCACTAGCCTGAAATTGCTGTAACTTTACAAAGATGGTGCAACCTTCTTTGCTAAAGGGTGAATGTGAGGTGCCTGCAGGATTGCGTAGATAACTTCCAGCCTCATAATTACCATGATTATCTGAAAAGGTGCCTTCCAAGACAAATATTTCTTCGCCTTTGACGTGCTGATGTGCGGGGAAAGCGCTATTTGCTTGATAGCGTACAATTGTGGTGACTGGCTCAGGTTTTGCGTCGATTCTTTCTAGACGTTTACGTAGTACACCATCCGCTTTCGAGGTTTCCCAATCCATCTTGGCGATTTCTATCGTCACTCGTTGGCTGTGATCTGCATTAAGTTCTTGTATCATTTTCATGTTTTAATGGTGACTTTAAATTACCTATTGGCTTATTTTAAACGTGCAATTTACTGCCAACAAAACTGTTTTACTTCTATTACTTGCAGTTGCGGGGCTGTTACTCACTGTTGGTTTAGTTGCACCGATTATTACCTTTAAAAAATTCATTTTTATTCAAAATACATTTTCTATTTTAACCGCTTGTTGGAACCTACTTAAGCAAGGCCAGGTGTTTTTATTCGCTGTGATTGCATTATTTAGCATTATTCTACCAATCTTTAAACTAGTCTTGTTAACCAAACTTGTATTGAGTAAATCATTCGTTAGCGGAAGCACGAAAAAAATACTAGGGCTTATGCATCGTTTCGGAAAATGGTCGATGTTAGATGTTTTTGTAGTAGCTATATTAGTAGTAGTAATTAAGCTCGGAGCAATAGGAAGTGTTGAAAAACATATCGGTTTGTATGCCTATGCAGGAGCTGCTATTTTAATCATGTTGTTAACTAACAAAATTGTCCGTCGCGTAGAACAACAAGCTTAATCTGTATTTCTGAATGGTTGTAACAGTAGGCGATCTAACCAAAGCTCACGCTGCTTACGAAAACTTTCAATTCCTATCGTCATCTCGATATGCCCAGCCTTCGGTTGCGCACGGTAAGTTTTAAAAATGTAATCCCACCACGGCACATTAAAACCGAAGTTGCTATCTGTTTCCTCATGTATAATGGAATGGTGCACACGATGCATGTCAGGTGTAATGATAAAAATCCGCAATATTTTATCAACGTTTTTTGGAATATTAATGTTTGCATGATTAAACAATGAGGTAGCGTTAAGTAGCACCTCAAAAATAAGAACAGCAATGAATGGTGCACCGATAGCCAACACAACGAGCATTTTTATCCCTAGAGAAATAATAATTTCCACTGGGTGAAAACGGATGCCAGTAGTCACATCAAAATCTAGATCTGCGTGGTGCATGCGGTGCAAGCGCCATAAAAAAGGTACTTTATGAAAGATTATATGTTGGCAATAGATAGCTAGATCAAGCAGTAATAGCGCAATGATTATCGACAGTATAGCTGGTAGCTCAATTATTTTAAGTAGTCCAATACTATTCAATTCAGCGCCGAAGGCGACCGCTATCAATGTGCTCGGTATAAGCAATCTTGTAACAAGAACATTGATTGCACTAATCGATAAATTATTCAGCCACCGCACACCTTTAGGACAAGATGCTTTGCGTCGAGGCGCAATTAATTCCCACACACCAACTACTGCAAAAACAACTATAAATACACTCAGGCGTACTGCAGCATCTCCATCTAGCAATAAATCAAACATGCATGCGCTCCATACATCAGTCACTTTAATAGAAACTAATAAGAATGCTATTCAATATTATTTATGAGCTGAAGTATATTTGGCGCTGAAAGAATTTGTAACTGCAAAATACGTTATAGGTGCCATCCATGGCTTGGGGACTTCCTTATGTTAATAAGACTCTCTCGATAGAGCTTAGTTCTAATAATTCTCATGTAACGTGTAAAACTACGTCACAGTTTTAAGATAACTATGCTCATATTTTTAATACATAAATCTATGCATAATCGTTTACATCTCTTCACAAACAAAGCAGAAATAAGTGGTATTAAAAACGTATAATAGCGCCACTAAATATGAGGTTTTAAGCTTTTATTAAGCTTATTTAGCATTGTGAATTCATTAGGAACTATACAAAGCTGATTCTTGTCATAGAGTTACAATCTTTTAGCCTTAGTGGCCTGTGTGCAGTATAGTAATTGTTGTAATTTCTAGGAAAATTTCCATGTTTATTCAGGGGCTTAGCGTAATTATGCGTGTCGATGTGAATATAGCAACTCATCTACTAGTTGTGTTTGTACTTTGTACTTTTGTTGGCGCATGCAGTAGTACTTCATCGTCTAGTAGCATGCCATCTATTCAGACCCCAAGCTCTGAATCCGAATCCAGTTCCTCTTCATCAGAACAATCTAATTCAGAGTCTACTAGTAAAGAAAATTCTTCATCCAGCGAGCAAAAACAAGCAAGCAAAAACAGCGAGTCAACTGAGCAAAATGCGGCTAAGAAAGAAAGTAGTGCGGAAGCTCAAGAAGGTGGCGCCCAAACAGAAGAAGAAAAAGTAGCCGTACTCGATGCGCAACTTGAAAAAGAATTACGTGATTACGATGAGCAGTTGCATCGCGAAATCGAAAAGGCCGAAGAACAAAAGCAAACTAGAGCGAAAGAACGCGAGGCATTAGAAACTGCCGAAGACAGTATAGATGCAGATGAAGAGTTTGAGAGTGGTGAAGACGGAGAAAATACTGAGCAAGGTGGTGGTGGTGAAGAACAGATAGCTAAAGCAAGTTCGCAACAATCACCTGAAGGTAGCGAAGCGGATGGCACAAACGAGTCTAGCAATGGTGACAACGGCCAAGGCAGCAAAGGCACTACACCAAAAAATATTCCTAGTGGCAATGATGATGATGTCGTAGCAAGACAATTACGTGAAGCCGCAGAAAAGGAACAAGATCCAGAATTACGAGAAAAACTTTGGGAAGAGTATAGAAAATATAAAAAACAACAAACAAGTGCTAGCGCATCTCCGCCTAGCGTTACTAGTCAATAATTAAACAATAACAACTATGACTAAAAATAATAATAATATTTTACTCTTCCTAATTGTGCTCCTAGCTCTTAGCTTTAGTGGTTGTTCAACAACAGGTGTTAAAGTTACTGAGGCAGAAGAAATAGAGACAGAAACTACACAGCTTCAAGAGAGTAATTTGCTCGATGTAGGCATTTTGTTATTTGACGAAGGCGAGATCACCGATAAGCAAGTAGAAAAAGAAGGTGCACACGAAGACATACGGCAAGCTGAGTCGCGCTTTATAGCCTATCATTTAAAAGAGACCATGCAACGCTCCAACGGTTGGGGCGCAATTCGTGTATTGCCAGAAAAGTCTTACATCGCTGATGTAATGGTTGCCGGCACTATCCTCACATCGAACGGTGAAGAGATGGTTCTAAAAATACATGTCATGGATAGCACAGGCCAAGATTGGTATGAGAAGACCTATAAAACTTATGCAGATGATGAGTCCTATCGTTACACAAAACCTGGAAGAGATGTTTATCAGTATGTGTATAACCGTATTGCAAATGACATCCGTAAACATCGAAAAAAATTAACGGATAAAGATCTTATTGCTATCCGCAACACATCTGAAATTCGTTATGCGGCAGGAATCTCACCAGATCCTTTTGCAAGTTACATCGAAACTGGGTCTAACGGACAAAGTTCGATAACGCGTTTACCTGCTAACGATGACCCCATGTTAGATCGGGTTCGCAAAGTTCGTGATCGGGAATTTTTATTTATAGACACTATTAACGAGCATTACTCTAACTTTTATGGAGAAATGTGGGAGCCATATGAAAACTGGCGCAAATACTACATGATAGAGGCTGATCAAAGACGTGCGGTTGAGAGACGCGCCAAACAAACCAAGTTTGTAGCCGCATTAATTATGATTGCGGGTGCTATGCGAGGACCAGGCTTATTCACCACGGGAGCGCTCTTATATAAGAATGGCATGGACATCAGTGAGGAAGCTGAAATTCATAATGAAGCAATACGTGAGCTTGGAGATTCTCTACAGGCAGAAGTAAGTCCGATGGTAGTTGAAATTGAAGGGCGCACAGTAGAGTTAACTGGCTCAATAGAAGAGCAATATCAAAAATGGCGTGAGCTACTGCGTGAAATTTATATTAACGAGACTGGCTTTGCCTTTGATGACAACGCTGTAGACACCGACAGCGCGCGACTATAATTCTGTGACGCCTAGGCCCACCTTCTTCAGATGCTGCGGTATGGACGCCAATCGTTTAGCAAACAACATTTATTAGAGCTATAGAAGTGTAATGCATGACAAAAATGCAACTCCAATTGAAGCCATTGATTTTAAAACCCTGCAAGAATCTGCAGAGCAAAACAAGGAATCAAAGCCAAGCTTAAACATCAAACCCATTCTATGGTTTACTTTTATTTCACTTTTGCTTTGCGCACTAATTGTTTTTTCATTGTTGCCTAAATACGTTGCTGACAAACGTAGCAAAAATACACCTGAAAATCAGACACAAATAGAAACGCCAGCTTTAGCCGAACTCTCACAAACAGTTGAAGAAGAGCCGGAACCGCTACAAGAACCACTTGTAACCTTATCTCCTGAACAAATTAGCGCTTTAAAACAACAGGCTGAGGTACTGTTACTAGAGCTTATAGAAAAACAGAAGCTTTTAGAGAATAAGGCAGTTAAGAAATGGGCTAACGAGGAATTTAAAATTGCACTAACTCTAGGTTCCAGTGGTGATGAACACTTTCGTAAACAAGCATACCAACAAGCAATTGCGGCATATAAAAATGCAGTTGTTATATTTACTGACTTAGAAACGCAAATAGCGCCTACACTTGCAGAACATTTAACAAAAGGCGATCTGGCTTTAACGCAGGCTGAAAAAAATACTGCAATTGTTCATTTTGAATTAGTGAAATCAATTGAACCAAGCAATACTCAAGCAATAAATGGTTTAAAACGTGCTGAAACCATTAAAGAGCTGTATGCCTTGCTTGAGCAAGGTGGAAAATTTGAAGCCGCAAATCGGTTTGCTGACGCTAAAACTGCCTACCAAAAAGCATCAGAATTAGACCCGCTATCACCTGAAGCAAAGACTGCATTGGATAGGGTTTCAAGTCGATTGGCACAAAATGAATTTACACGGCTCATGAACCAGGGCTTTGCATCACTAAAAAAACGCCAATATGGAGATGCTCGCGCAGCATTCACAATTGCACAAAAACTAGCGCCTAATTCTGATAAACCTATACAAGGCATTGCGTCTATTGAACAGGCAATACGTAGTGAGAAACTTTCTGCCTTAACCGCTGAAGCTCAACATTTTGAAGATGCTCAAGACTGGGGCAATGCTACAAAAAGCTATCAGCAAATGCTTGCGCTTTCATCTAATTTGCCAACAGCACAACAGGGATTAGAACGCAGTCGCCAACGTGAAGCGATACTTACAAGACTTGATGAACACATCAATAACAAATTACGCTTGGGTTCTGGCCAAGTAGCTAATGAAGCTAAGCAATTATTAAAAGAAATATCATCGATTAATAATCCTGGCAGTAAAATTGAACAAGGTGCTATAACACTTAATGAGTTGATTCAGCTTGCCAATCAGCCCGTTTCTATTACATTACAATCTGATAATCAAACCGACATTGCTATTTTCAAAATTGGTAAACTTGGTAAATTTGATCAGCGTAAAATTGAGCTAAAGACAGGCAAATACACCATAGTAGGATCTCGTGCTGGTTTCCGGGATGTAAGAAAAGTGCTTAGCGTAACTTCAGACATGTCGAGCAAAATCATATCCGTACATTGTGAAGAACCAATTTAACCTTTACAGACTAATTTAAAAATAAACTGCAATGATAGAACAAGTTTGTATAAGTGATCGCAAGGGGCCAAGGTTTTATACCCATGCCGACTTTCCTTTATCCATAGGCTCGCACCCAAATGCAGATATAGAAATCACTAGTGAGAAAGGAGGAACCAAAGCCACACAGGAAGCAGCATTTTTAATAATTATCGTTAATCGTAGTTATATAGATACCGAAAATTCTAAATTTAAAATTCTACTAAACAATGAAGTAGTTAATGGTCAAAAGGAAATTCAACATAATGATATTTTAGAGATTGAAGACACAACCTTTCATTGTGAGCTTATTGGAAATATTCTTTCTATCTCTTTATATGAAGATGACTCACACTTAGTTTCAAGAAACGACGCCATTGCCTCTGATGGCGAACTGATTGAACCCATTATCCCGGCTGAGCCTGATGCACTAATAAAATCCAACAGGCGCTTCACCCGTATGTTTTCTTTTATTGGCTTATTGTTATTTAGCTTATTAGCAGTTGTACTTGGATATATTTTTACTGCTAAGAGTTTATTATTTGAGATTGAACCAACACCGGATCGAGTTGCATTAGATGGAAAAATTTGGCCTATCAAAGTGCGAGACCGTTATTTAGTACAGCCTGGAAATTACTCTTTACAGATTGAAAAAGCTGGTTATCGAGCTCTAAAGTCCGAAATAAAAGTTAGTAAACATCAGTCACAAACCTTGACATTTACCTTAGAAAAGAAGCCTGGTTATCTAACTATCTCTAGCCCCGCTACTGAGCCTGTAGAAGTAAAAATTAATGGAAAAACGCAGGGTAATACACCCATTGACGGTTTAGAGCTTGAAGCCGGAACCTATACTTTAGAAGCTAACGCTAAACGCTATCAGCCTTATACAACTCAGCTAGTAATTGAAGGTAAAGAAATTCAACAACAGTTAGATATCGAGTTGCTGCCCGATTGGGCGAATGTAGTAATTGACTCCAAACCTGCTGGCGCTGAAATTTGGTTAAACGGTGAAAGTAAGGGTTCGACCCCACAAACATTAGAACTCGACTCAGGCCAATATAGTCTTGACTTACGTCATCAGAATTTTATGCCCTACATAAAAGATTTTTTTGTTGATGCCAGCCAACCATTTGATCTTCCTGTTGCAGAACTATTTACTAGTCCAAGTCACCTAGTTATCACCAGCACACCAACAAAAGCCACTGTTACGATTGCTGGGCAAGATCAAGGAGTTACTCCTTTTACTGTACGTTTAAATCCTAATACAGAACACAGCATCTCGCTTTCCAAACCTGGATTTAGATCAAATCAACAAACCGTTAGCCTGAAACCCGGAGAACAACAAAACATTTCAGCAACCTTGGAAGCTATCTTAGGCACTATTGTATTAAATGTTGAGCCCACCGACTCAGAGGTTTTTATCAATGGAAAATTTGTTGGTAATGGCAATGTAAAATTATCTCTGCCTAGCGCGAGTCAGCGACTAGAAATTAGAAAATCTGGTTATGAGGTGTATGAAAAAATGCTTTCGCCAGAACCTAATGCACCACAAATTTTTGATATCAGCTTATCTCGTATCACTAGCACTGCTAATGTAAGCAAACCAAATACTCTTCGCACCTCTGAAGGACACGAGTTGAAACTAATTTTTGGAGGGAAATTTTCTATGGGTGCACCACGTCGTGAACAAGGACGACGATCAAATGAAGCATTACACTCTGTTGAACTCGTTAGACCGTTTTATGTGAGCGTGTATGAAATCACTAATCGACAATTTTTAGCTTTCAAAGATACCCATAATTCCAGTTCCTATAAGGGGCATAACTTATCTACTGCTGATTTACCGGTTACAAACATAACGTGGGAGGATGCGGCTATGTACTGCAACTGGCTGAGCGAGAAAGATGGTCTGGATAAAGTTTATCGCGCAATGAATGGTGTCTTGGTAGCCAAAAATCCTCTACCTACTGGTTATCGTCTACTCACTGAAAGCGAATGGGAATGGGTAGCACGCATACAAAGCAGTAATAGTATGAATCGTTATGAGTGGGGTGCTAACTTTCCACCTACTAAAATCGCGGGTAATTACGCTGACCAATCTGCGGCAGAATTATTAGATCCTGTTTTCCCTGATTACAATGATGGCTTTATTGCAGCATCGCCAGTAGGTAGTTTTAAAGCTAACTATTTCGGCATTCATGACATGGGTGGCAATGTAGCTGAATGGTGTCATGATTATCACAGTTTCTACCCTAGCTTAAGTGATGAAATATTTACTGATCCTACGGGTCCACTTTTGGGACAAGCTATAGACAACAAACATGTTATTCGTGGCGCATCTTGGATGCGTGGAGACTTAAGCAGTACGCGCCTTAGCTATCGTGATCGCGACAATAGCAACCGTATTGATGTTGGCTTTCGTATAGCTAAATACTTAGACTAAGTCATAATGAATATACGCAATCTATTTCTTTTGTTCATAATGCTGTGTTTTTCTTTTGCAGTTATAGCAACAGAAGAAAATGAAAAAAAAGACGTACCTTCAAAAGAACAAAAAACCAAAAATCCTAAAGCGAGTATTAGCAAACGTGGACAAGTAAAAACCTTAGAAGAATTTATTCCATCCGAAAATATTTCAGCAGATAAACCAGTTGCTTTTCCTAGCGATATTTAAACTAGTAATATTTAATTTTTAGTTATAAACAATGAAAAAACTTTTCCCATTTGAATTTATTTATCAGGTGTTTAGCCTGTTAGTCATCATCATCATTGTGCATGCAGCCTACGTTGCGATCATTCGTCCCAATGCTGAAGCAGAACTAGAACAACAAGCTACACAGCTTAAAGTTGATAAGGATTATGTGCCAAAACGATCAATATACGTGTTAGTACGCGACTATGAACAGGAAGCCTGTTTCATACTAATGTTTTGGTCCTTATTCATAATGGCATATAAGAGCTCAAATTTATTTCGTGAGCGTAGCTTACTAGACAAAGATATCCTACATGCTAAAGACGGAATAAAATTTTTGCCACAAGATAGTCATGAACTTGCTAGACAAGTTCAAACTCTACCTGAAGAAGAGCAAACCTATTTGTTACCAAGAGCATTAACTATTGCCTTACATCGTTTTAGCTCAACAGAAAATATTCAAGATGTATCTTCAGCTGCCATCAATGTATGTGAGTCTGAATCAGAGCGTTTGGATTCTGAGCTATCGATAATCCGATATATTACTTGGGCAATCCCATCGATTGGTTTTTTAGGCACTGTTCGAGGTATTGGTGATGCTTTAGGTCAAGCGCACAAAGCCGTTGAGGGCGATATCGCGGGAGTAACTGAAAGTCTAGGCGTTGCATTTAACTCAACACTGATTGCTTTATGTATTAGTATTGTATTGATGTTTATAGTTCACCAATTACAACTACTACAAGAACGATTTATTTTAGATACTCAAAATTACTGCAACAATAATCTAATTCGACACCTACAAGTCAACTAGAGTGCGCTTCCATGCCAATTGTTATTATCGAAATTTATGACAGTGGCGTACGAATTAGTGATGGCATAAATATTCTTGCCGATAGTGTTAGTTGCGCACTTATTGAAGCTGATAAAACCATTCTTGTTGGTGAACAAGCCGCACAGCAAGCACATCTTCGACCACGTGAAAGTAGCACACTATTTTGGAGCCAGCTTTCCGTAAATAGTGATACTAAACATGTAATTAGTAATGCTGAAATAGCATTTCGGCATCTCGAACATATCTGGAATTCAGCTAATTGTTCTGATCAAGATGCAATTTTAGTTACACCAGTAAGCCTTGAGAAACATGATTTAGGCTTGTTACTAGGTATTTGTAAGAAACTTTCTATTAACGTTACCGGAATAGTATGTAATGCAACTCTGGCGATGCAACAACCGGAAGATAGTTGCAAGGCGGTATTTTTAGATTTATTGCAACAACAGTTAGCGGTAACAGAGATCATACAGAAGGAAACTGGTATCTCTCTCAATCAGCCCAGCCACATACTTGAATATGGTTTGCAAAATTTTATCGCAAATTGTGCAAACTATATTGCCAAGAAATTCATCTCTGAAACACGCTTCGACCCATTGCATTGTGCGAGTGATGAGCAACAGTTTTATGACAAGTTACCATTATGGCTTACAAGCTTGGACAAGAACGATTCTATTGAATGCAAATTAAGTACTGGTGACAAACATTTTGCAATTCAAATTCATAATGAGGCGCTACAGATAGCCAATAAAAAACAGTTTGAGGAAATTTCAGCTCACTTAAATGTGCTTTTTCACAACCACAACAATATTGCAATATTTTGTTCCTCAGCCTGCAAGCAAGTGTTCGGTTTGAAAAAATTCTTAGCCAACCTGCCAGGTTGCGCAATGGTTCAACTGGATGATATCAGCCTTGCTAAACACGCTTTACGTTGTAGCGCTGAAATCATATCGGGAGAACAGGTTCATTATGTAAACTCCTTAAGTTGGTGCGCTAATTTTACAAGCACTGATTTAGATTTTAATCCGGGGAAATTATCAAATCTTGCTAGTATTCCAACGCATGTCTTAATTAACGACCATGCCTATTCACTTCAAAAAAGTATATTCATTGCCAACCGTGATGTCACACCTGAACCAAGAATAATGCTGGATAAAAGTCACGATAGCATTTGCAAAATAGTCACTAATAGTTTAAGTGTTGAAATACATGTGCTGGGTGCTCAGTCCATGACACTAAATAAAAATCAAATCGAAACAATATCTGTAGCAAAAATAGGCGATGTGTTGAATGTTGATAACTACGAAATGGATTGCCTATTTATAAAAGTAATAGATAATGAAACGTAAATCAGTCAATGTCTTTAGCCTAGCTTTTTTAGATGTAATGTTTTGCGGATTCGGTGCAGTAATTTTATTTTTTATGATAATCAATGCTAACACCTATGAACGAAGAGAAAAAATTAATTACCAAGTAACTGGTCAGGTAACGATGCTTGATGTTGAAGTTAAAGAAGCTGAAAAGCTTTTAGTCGAACTCAAGAATTCTATTCAAACAGTGAATGACGAACTAATTAAGACACAAGGGCTAGCACATGAAGTCGTTGAAAATATTAAGCAAAATAAATCTCAGCTTGCAAGGCTAGATAGAGACACACTTGCAAAACTTAAAAGTATTGAATCTCTTAAAGCAGACTTAAAATCAATCGAAGAACAGAATCAGCGCCTTGAAGGGGGCGCAGAAAAACAACTAGAAGGAGATCGTTTAAAACAATTCGCAGGACAAGGTCAACGACAATATCTAACAGGTTTAAAAATGGGTGGCGAAAGAATTCTGATTCTTGTAGATAGCTCAGCTAGCATGTTGGCAGATAGAATAATCAATGTTCTTCGCTTTCGCAATCTGCCTCCAGAGGAAAGAGTGCGCGCAGCGAAATGGCAACAAGTACTTTATACCGTAGACTGGATTACTACACGTATTCCCACTTCAAGTCATTTTCAAATTTATAGCTTTAATGAGAAAGCTACACCAACTTATGAAGCTGAGGGGACACAATGGTTAGATGGAGGCAATGGGAAACACTTAAATACAGCGGTACAAAATTTATTTAACACTGCACCCGAAAATGGCACAAATCTTTATACTGCATTTGAAAGTATTAATAGCTTATCGCCACCGCCTGACAATATATATTTACTAACAGATGGATTACCCACAAAAGGTGCATCAACAAGCTTTAGCAATAAGGTAAGTGCAAAACAGCGAAAAAAACATTACCGGAAAGCTTTGGAAAAACTACCAGCCAGTGTGCCAGTAAATATTATTTTATTTCATATGGAAGGCGATCCTGAAGCCTCTAGTGAATTCTGGAAATTGGCACAACGCACCAATGGGGCATTTTTTAGCCCATCTAAAGATTGGCCTTAAATCTAATTCAATATTAGCTATAAAAATGAAACGTCGTAGAAATATAGAAATATTTAGCTTGTCATTTTTAGACTGCGTATGTTGTGGTTTTGGAGCTCTTATATTATTGCTTGTGCTCTCGAAAACAGCCGAGCCGGTCATCTTTGAAGAATATACTGAAGATCTTAAAAGCGTTATATCTAAATTACAGGAAGAATTATTTGCAATAAGGGGTGAGACACATATTTTAAATCGAGATTTAGTTAGCAAGAAACAACAAGTGGCTTTGGAAATAGAAAAGATAGCACTTTTACAAGGTGATTTATCTTCCATCCTAGGACGATTCTCAGCATCAAAAGATAGCTCAGCGGTACAAAACAAGATTGAACAGCAATTGGCTTCTGCTAAACAAGACCTTAGTGATGAGATGCGCCGCCTACAAGAGCAAGAACGAATACCAAGAAGTGCACTGGATGATACAGTTGGCGGCATTCCTGTAGATAGCGAATATATTATTTTTATAATAGATACATCAGGCAGTATGTTTAATCATGGTTGGGCCTCTGTTGTGCAAAAATTATCAGAAGTGTTAGATATTTATCCCAAGGTAAAAGGTATTCAGGTAATGAATGATATGGGTGAGTATATGTTTACCCAATACACAGGAAAGTGGATACCTGACACACCAGCGCGAAGAAAGTCAATCATAAAACGCTTAACTAAATGGCAAGCATTTAGCAACAGTAGCCCAGTAGAAGGTATTACTGCAGCCATTAATACTTTTTACTCAAAGAATAAAAAAATTAGCTTATATGTATTTGGAGATGAATTTACCGGTCCTTCCATACAATCTGTATTGCGTGAAGTAAGCAGATTAAATCCAAAAAATAAGAAAGGTAATCGTCGCGTGCGAATTCATGCGGTTGGTTTTCCAATTCAATTTAGCCGACCCGATAGCGAACAAGGAACAGGTATACGATTTGCCACCTTAATGCGAGCCTTATGCGAACAAAATGGTGGTACCTTTGTAGGCCTTAATTCGTATTATCGCTGACACTTACACTATATTTGCCCGCTGAATAGGCTGATTCATACCCATTACCTAGCGCTATATAAAGAGATATCACATACTGTGGTTAACTATCTGAATCAAATAGGCTTTTAACCGAAATTTTAACTATTCCACAAAATTATACATGCCACTCTTTGTCGTGAAAAAACCACCGTTTATTGCTTCGACATAAGCCTACTTCTAAAAGGAGCTCAAAATGTCAACCTATAATTTACATGAAATATCCAAGTCGGATCATTTGAAAGGTTTAATTAAATATTCCTTCATCTTAATTACATGCAGCATTATTTTAAACATTAGCGCATGTGGTGGAAATAAAGATGAGGCACCAGCAAATACTGCTGAGAAAGAGGTTACTAAAACGGTAACACCAGAAAGTACTAAAGCCACTTCAAACGATATCGCTTCAGAAGTTCAAAGCAACCGAGAAAAATGGATGGCTCATGAGATTAGCGACTACGAAATTGAAATGCAGAAAATCTGCTACTGCGTTCCTGAGGTAGTTCGAATGATGGTATTTGAAGTTGGCGATGACAAGATTAAGACCGTACGTTATGCGGATACTGGAGATGATGTCGACCCACAACATTATGGTGACTTTAATACTATTGAAGACATGTTTTCATTTGTAGAACAGGCAATAGAAAAAAATCCAGCGGATTTAAGCATTGCTTATGATGAAGAGTATGGCTACATAAAAGAGCTGAGTGTCGATTTTAAAGAAAATATTGCAGACGATGAGATTTCAATCATTGCCTCTAATATGAGGCCCAGGTAAAACTGGCAACAACAAGATGGCTATTTATGAGAATACGAGTTGGAACACACATATTAATCATTTGCAGCTTAATCATGTGTATCGCACATGCTTCTTCAGATCTAGATGATTTATTTATTACAGTCGATGGAATTGATTATGCAGTTGAGCTTGAAAATAGTAGTTTTGCTGAACGCATAAAAGTAAATACAAATTTAGAAAATAATAATAGCGATTTAGAGCTTTATCAAGGTACCGTTCCTGAAGTCCCTGGAAGTTGGATCGCCGTTTCTTACAGCAATGGTGAATGGCAAGGTCTCGCTTCCGTTTACGATAAATTATATGAACTTAAAGGGGCGGGTCTTTCTGGACGAGCATTAAGTGTTGTCGGTAACAATGATAGCATCTCTATGGATGCTGATGAACTGAACTTAAGTGGTGAGCTCGATTTAATGAACATGTGCGCTATGCCACATGCAATGAATGAATCTACTGCGTCTGCTTTAGCCTCTATCGTTCCTGGTACTACTGCACAAAACAATGTCGCTTTTGCCGTAGGTGGTATTACTCAGGCTGTCAATGTAGTTCTTGCGCTCGATCAATTTCACACAGCTCAGTATGCAGACTCAGTTGAGCGCGCGATGCGCATATTAAATAATGTTGATGCCATATATCGAAACAGTCTAGGCATCGCATTGAACAACACTGCAATCCAAACATTCGATAATAATAATCCGCTTTTCGTTGGTATAACTGATGCAAATATATTATTAGATCAAGCCATTATTACCCAAGCAAATGTGTTTGGTAATAACGAGCGAACAATAGGTGCATTGATCACTGCGCGTGATATTCAAGTACCATTAGTAGGTAACGGTGTTGCAGGAATCGCGCCATTGGATGCGACTTGTACTGTCATTCAAGGCTTTCCTATAGCGGTCAGTGTTAGCGAAGATCGCGCTTCAGAAGGTGTGGCCTCAGTAATTCTTGCACATGAAATGGGCCATAACTTTGGTGCTAACCATGATGGCTCTGGTGCAAACGTTCTATGCCCAGTCAGCACCCACATTATGTCTCCGGTTGTTGAAAATGGGCTAAACGCATTTTCAAGTTGCTCAATGACTGAAATAAACACACATATTGCAAATGGAACCTGTTACAAACAGCCTATCGATATCGCATTAGCGAGGTTTGGTGCAGCACCACCTGATAACTTAGCAGAACAACAAGAAATCACCCGCCAAATTACTGTGGATAATAATAGTACCGTAGCAGTTGCTAACATTCAGATTGATGGTGACATTGATAATGTTTTGTTGGCTAAATTTAGTGAAGTAACTATTAATGGACAAGCTTGCACACTTCTTGCGGCAGGAAAGTCATATCAATGCACAATTGCATCAATAGCTGCTGCCACACAACAAATTATTACTGAAAAAATTCAAGCAGTTGGCCTAGGAACCTTTGCCATTAGCGCATCATTTGATAGCTCAAATGTAACTCAAAGAATTGATATTGTTGCTGGTAACCAACTAGTAAGTGATAGTCGCACTGTAATCCAAGCTGCTATAGCACCCATTGCACCTTCAGGTTTAAATGCAAGCGCACAATTATCCGGCAATATTGCTTTAAGCTGGGTGGATAATAGTAATAACGAACAAAATTATTTAGTACAACGTTCTAGCAATGCTGGAGCTTTTGCAACCATTGCAAATCTAGCGGCCAATAGTAGCTCTTATGATGATATCGCTGCGAATCTAGAAGTCGGTACGGCTTACACCTATCAAGTAATCGCTATGAACGCTATTGGAACCGCTTTATCAAATCAGTCAACTGCAACAGCATTAGATCCAACAGTTGTTAATAACGCGGCATCTGCAAGCGGTGGCGGAGGGGGCGGTGGTGCTTTCTACTTGTTAACTGCTATTTTGTTTTTTG
>CAYXVH010000158.1:0-16928 GCA_964468615.1 uncultured Thiotrichales bacterium
TGCGCACCTTCATGTAACCGGTGAGAAATGAAGTAAAAATAAAGGTGTCACTTAACAAGAAGATCCACATCATGGCTTTACCCCAATGAACTTTGAAGACTTCTTTATCTTCTCCCCAATCAGTTACTAGGTCGTTCATTACACTTTTATTGGTGGCTTGTCCTGAACTTGACATGACTAGTGATTCCTTTTTATTTGTACTAGGTAGATAGTAATAGTGCAAAGAGCACTAACCAAACTAATAATAGAAAATGCCAGTAGATTGCACATAGTTCTACTGCCAAACGCACTTTTCGAACTTCAACATTACTTTGTAATTTGAATAAGGTTTTACTCCACACCCATAAGCCACCCAACACGTGCAATGCGTGGGCTGCAGTAAGTAAATAGAAAAACGCATTGGCAGGATTTCCTGATAGGATGTAGCCAGCATTGTGTAGCTCTTGCCAGGCCCATAACTGACCTGCAATAAACGCAAATGTAAAAAAGCCAGCAATAACTAAGTTTGATTTAACTTTGGTCGTTTGGCTTTTTACTGCGGCATTTCTTGCGCGTTGATAAAAGATACTCGCAAAAATTAACAGTATGGTACTTAGCCATAGCACCATGGGTTCAGGCGCAATTGTCCAATCACCAAAATCCATGCGTTGAAAGTAAGCACTAACAAAAAGTGAAAATAGTGAGCTAGCAACGGCAAGAAAAGCAATCAGTCCAATTTTTGCTGGAGGAATAGAGAAGGGGCCACCCGCATGGTCTTGTCCAATTATTCCTTCCTCTGCCCAGGGTTGCACATTGAGTGTTTGGCGAATCAGCCAAAACACCACTGCACCCATGATTACAGCTAAAACAATAAGTGTTGTAGCCATGTGCTAGGTTTCCTCCTCGTGTCTAGAGTTTTCGCCCGGTTCTTCGTTTTGTGGAATAAAATCTTCATCAGCGCCAGGCACACTGTAGGAATAGGCCCAACGGTACACAACAGGCAGTTCTGGGCCCCAGTTGCCATGCTTGGGTGGAGTGTCAGGAGTCTGCCATTCTAAAGTAGTGGCTCGCCATGGATTAGGGCTGGCTTTCTTGCCATAGAATAAGCTCCACACTAAATTAATAATGAATAGCAGTTGTGCAGTGCCTACAATGAGTGCTGCAATGGTAATACTTACATTTGCGGTTTGTACGGAATCAGGGAAGGCTTCTGTTGTTCCGTAAGCGAAATAACGTCGAGGCACACCTAGAATACCGATGTAATGCATTGGTAAATAAATGGCATAAGTTCCTAAGAAAGTGATCCAAAAGTGTATTTTACCCATGGTGTCATTTAGCATGCGACCGGTAAATTTCGGATACCAGTGATACATTCCACCGAATACGATTAAGAATGGTGAAACACCCATTACCATGTGGAAGTGTCCGATTACAAAGTATGTATCTGATAGCGGAACGTCTACTGCTACGTTACCTAAAAATAACCCTGTAATGCCTCCATGAATGAAAGTAAAAATGAAACCAATTGCGAAAAGCATAGGAACATTTAAGTGAATGTTTCCTTGCCAAAGAGTTAGCACCCAGTTATAGACTTTAATAGCGGTTGGTACAGCGATGATTAATGTAGTAGTAGCAAAGAAAAATCCAAAGTAAGGGTTCATGCCACTGACGTACATGTGGTGTGCCCAAACGATAAAGCTTAAGCCGCCAATCGCTATTAGCGCCCACACCATCATGCGGTAACCAAATATATTTTTTCGAGCATGTGTGCTGATTAAGTCAGATGCAATTCCAAACATAGGTAGTGCGACGATATACACCTCTGGATGTCCGAAGAACCAAAACAAATGCTGAAATAAAATTGGCGTACCGCCCGATGTACTGCTCACTTCACCTAATGATGAAATGGCTGGCATGAAGAAGCTGGTACCTAAGTTCGCATCAAGTAACATCATGATGGCCGCCACTAATAATGCAGGGAATGCAAGTAAACCTAATATGGTCGCCATGATGATGCCCCATACAGATAATGGCATGCGCATCATAGTCATGCCGCGTGTACGAGCTTGAAATGCAGTGGTGACGTAATTTAGACCACCCATGGTGAAGGCAACAATAAATAGCGCTAAAGCAATAAGCATTAAATTAATTCCCATTCCTGAACCTGCAGAGCCTTCCGTAATAGCTTGTGGTGGATACAAGGTCCAACCCGCACCTGTAGCGCCACCTGGCACAAAGAAGCTTGAACATAAAACCAGGACAGATGCCAGATACACCCAGAAACTCAGCATATTCATGTAGGGGAAAGCCATATCTCTAGCTCCACACATAAGTGGAATTAATAGATTTCCAAATCCTCCAAGAAAAAACGCTGTGAGCATGAATACAACCATTATCATGCCGTGCATCGTGACGGCCGAATAGTATTCATTTGGTTGCATTAAATCGAATATACCTGGGAACCCTAATTGTAACCGCATCATTGCAGATAGCGCTAAGGCTACTAAACCTACAGCCGTTGCAACAATGATGTATTGGATGCCAATAACTTTGTGATCTTGGCTCCAAACGTAGGCTCCTATCCACGTTTTTGGATGGGCTAGGTCTTGGCCTTTGTCGGCGAGTGCAACGTGTGCCATATGTTTACCTCTATACTAGTGCTATTACGGTTAATAAAAAAACTATAAAGAATTAATGTAAGCAATGATGTCTTGCATTTTTTCTTCATTTAAACTGATCACCATACTTTCCATTTGTCTCCCGGTTGCATCATCTGTGTGAGCACCGCGTAATCCATGTTTGAAGTTCTTAAGTTGAGTGAGCAAATACCAATCGCTCATTCCTGCGATACGAGGGGCATTAACAGACCACCTACCTTCTGCTTGTTTGCCATGACACTTACTGCAGGTTTCATAAAGGTCTTTACCATTTTCAATGTCACCCTTGATGGTTTGTGCTGCAGGTTTATCAGGCAAAGACTCTATATAAGCAGCAACATTTTTCATTGCTGTATTATCAATAAGGGTTGCGGCCATGGGAGCCATTTGTGCACCAAAAGTATCTTCTGGGTTACCTCCGCGAATACCATGTTTAAAATATTCAAGTTGACGTTTTACATACCAAGCTTCTTGGCCACTAATTTTTGGTGCATTGAGCGCGGGGTTGCCTTCGCCCTCTAGGCCATGGCAAGAGGCGCATACTTGATAAAGTGCTTTACCTGTATGTGCATCGCCTTTAACTTCCGATGCAAATTGCGCAAAGGTTTTCTGTTTTGCTAGCCAGTTTTTATAGTCGTTGTTGTCGTCAACCACCACTTTGCCGCGCATGGTGTGGTGAGCTATACCGCATAATTCTTCACAAAGGATGTCATATGTGCCAAGGCGTGTAGGTGTTAACCACTGCCAGGTAATCATGCCAGGTACAAGATCCATTTTTACGCGAAATTGCGGCACGGTGAAATTATGCAAAACATCTTTGGATCGTAGGTTGAACTTTACTGGTTGGTTAAGTGGAATATGTAATACATTTCCAGGGATGAGCACATCATCTTGGCCGTATGGGTCATCTTCATTAATGCCAAATGGATTATCAATACTGACTTTTCTTGTATCGACTGTACCTAGTCGACCGTCTTTACCTGGTAAGCGGAAGCTCCACTGCCATTGCTGTCCTACCGCTTCAACAATATTGGCATCTTCAGGTGGCGATACAAACTTAGCCCAAACAACTAAACCCGGTGCAAGCATAGCGACTACACCAACTGAAGTGATGATTGTTAGCCAACTCTCAAGTTTTTTATTTTCTGGTTCATAGGCTGCGCGCTGATCCTTACTTTTATTGCGGAACTTAATGATGCAATACGCCATAAAAAGATTAGCCAAGACAAAAACGAGTCCACAAACTATAAAAGTGATCGTCACTGTGTTATCCATGTCTCCCCAGTTAGAGGCCAGTTCAGTGAAATACCACGGGCTCATGAAATGGAAAATTACAGATCCTATGACTAAAAGAATAATTACAATGGCAATTACCATACTCAATACTCCCTATATAAAGGTATGCTCATGCGACACCACCGGCGCACTGACAATCAATAAAAATTAAGGTAAACAAACCAAGTAAATATAAAATTGAAAAGCCGAATAGTTTTCTTGAGCTTTTGTGCGTGATTGGCTTGCGTGCAAAATCAATTGTTAATACTAAATAAGTAACGCCAAGAATCGAGGCTAATATTAGATAAGTGAGGCCAACTAGTTGTAGCCAATACATTGCTAAACTAGTTGGTATTAAGGCGATGGTATAAAGCAACATACGGGTCTTGGTTGCTTGGTCGCCATGGGTGACGGGCAACATTGGCAACTTAGCTTGGCGATATTCATCTTTACGTAATAAAGCTAGCGCCCAAAAATGCGGTGGCTGCCAGATAAACATAATTAAAAACATCATCAGTGCAGGCCAACCAATTTCATTTGTCACAGCTGCCCAACCAATAACGGGCGGCATCGCTCCTGCTATTCCACCAATTTCAGTGCATAAAGAAGAACTGCGTTTTAACCAAATGGTGTAAATAACTACATAGGAAAAAGTTGTAGCCTGAACAAGGATTGCAGTTAATGGATTAACCAAATAAAAAAGTATCGCGAATGACCATAAACTTAACATTACGCCGAGCCATAAAGCTTGCTGAGGATGTAGTCGAGAAGAGGGTAGCGCGCGCATTCGAGTACGCGCCATAAGCTTATCTACTTCACGATCAACATAGTTATTGAATGCGCCGCTTGCCGCAGAAGCAAGACCAGTGCCCAATAGAGTGAACAGAATAAGATCAAATTCTAATGTTGTACTAGCTGCCAACCACATTCCAGCGAATGTAGTTACTAATACAAGTAATGCTATACGTGGCTTGCATATTTCAACAAGGTCTGACGCTAAACTTCGTGTTGCTGTTATTGTTACACTCACTACTTAATTCTTTATTATTATTGTGGTTGTTATATGAGGTGATGACTAATTAATTCTCCATTCGTTTTAATGGACAGAATGGATTGAAGTACTGAATATCGGTTGCCACAAGTTGTGCTTCAGAATGTTTCCTTGCCATAACATCTTTCACTGCTCGTTCTTGGCTTTTCCAGACATAAATAAGGATTAAATATTTACCTTCTTCTAACTCCTCATGAAATTTAGCAAGCTTTCTGTTTTCACAAGCAACCCCTGCAAGTCCGCCTTCCCATATTCCAAACAAAGTAAATACGGCAAGAATAATTAGGTACACATACTCCGGCATGTTGGGCCCGAAGGGTTTGAAATACATAAACGCACCCGCTGCAAATACCCCAATAATGAAACCAATTAAGGCGCCTATGCCTCCATCTCGTAGCAGGTCTAATGTTTCTAAATAATTGCTGGAATGTACATGTTCTCTGTTAAGGCCAGTTTCGTCTTTGCTTATTACATGTATGAACCAGTCGTTAATACCCACTTCATGTAGGTCGTCTGATATTTGTTGAGTACTTTTTAAAGTAGGTGAAAGATAGTAATTAGTTTTCATTGATACTCTACCTCCAGTAAGCATCCTAATTAAGCTACATCATTAAAAGTTACTCTAGAATTTTAGTTGTAACTAACAATGAAGCTTTTGCTACAGTATTAATTTATCGACAATTATATTTTATTTAAACTGCCAAAATAACTTATGTGCTTCGTGTATTAATTTTTATAAGTGTTACGTTCTTTTATATGTATTATTTGAGTAGATAATAGATTAATAACACAAGTTTATTATGCATGATTAAAAGTGGGCTATTTATAATATTTTTATATGTGCTTCATAAATTATATTATAAATATTAATAATATATTTCTTTGTTGAACATGAATTACATATTTATTTATGGGGCTTAAAAATATAATTAATGAAGAGTGACGTAAACACTAGGCATAAGTTAGTACAGATATTTAGTATTTATAAAATTAATGCTAATTCACTAAAATGAGTAATCACTATTTGGATTACTAATACACGATCAATTAGTAAAGATGTGCCCGCTTAATTAATAAAATTTATAGAATTAAGGTTTATAAAATTAATTCTTATGTGCTTGATATAAAAAAGCCTCCATTTAGGAGGCTTTTTGGGTTTGATGATGAAGGGAATTAAATGGCTTTTTCACTCAATTGCTTAGCAATGTAATCCACTTATCGAATCGCTAAATGTCTAATGCTTCTTGAAAAATGGACTGATTGGTCCATAATTAAGTTCTTGTAACTTATATAAGCATTATGGCAGCCGGTAGACCTTTAGAATTTGATCCGAACAGCGTACTTGATGCTGCTATGCATGAATTTTGGCGTAATGGATTCGAGGCCACCTCCCTACAAGATTTGTTGAAAAGCATGGAGCTTTCTAAAAGTAGTTTTTATCAAACTTTTTTAAGTAAAGAAAAATTATTCCATCGATGTTTAAAACACTACCAAGAACAAATGGTGATTAAGCTAGTAAAGGATTTAAACCATGCAAACTCGGGAATTGAATTTATTCAACAAGCATTTTCTAGTATTGCAGATGAGGCAAAAAAAGAGAATGAGCAAAAAGGCTGTTTAGTAATAAACACTGCGAATGAGTTTGGTCAAAAAGACCGTGAGATCGCAAATATTGTAAAAAATAGCATTGTTAAGTTTGAAGGTATTTTTTTTAAAGCTATTCAACGTGCACAAAACGAAGAAGATATACCTAAATCTAAAAACGCAAAAGTGTTGGCACAGTACCTAGTTGGAAATATAGGTGGCATCAAGTCCATGGTAAAGGCGGGGATGAGTAGAAAGCAAATTAATAAAATTGTAGACGTGATTATTGAATCACTTAAATCAAAATAAGGTAAGTAGAAACACATGGCTTGTTTTAATTCTATTGTGATCAATGCACCTGTTGATAAAGTTTGGGAAAAAATTAAAGATTTTCATGATTTTTCATGGGCACCGAATGTAATTTCAAAGTGTGAACAAGTGGGTGATAAGTCAGGAACGCAAGTAGGTGCGAAACGCATACTTAATGATGCCTTTCATGAAACCCTAATAGACATAGACGAAGCAGAGTATCGCTTTCAATATTCTATTGACGATGGTCCATCGCCATTATCCAAGGAGGATGTAAAAAACTATAAAGGCGATATTTATCTCATTCCAATTACCAACAACACAACCGTAATGGCATGCAAAACATCGTGGCAATCTGCAACGGATGACAGTGCAACAGAAGGATTTTGCAATCCTATTTACGCAGCGATATTAGATGAGGTGGCTAACTATTTATCTTAATTAAAAATTTCGATCAATTATTTTTGGCGCTAAAACCTAACTATTAGAAATACCAGGAGAAGCAATATGACAGTATCCTACGTAGAAAGAGAACAAGCTAATAAAGAAACTAAAGCGTTTTACGATAAAGCAGAAGCGCGTTTTGAAATGCTCTTGAATATTTTTAAAGTATTCGGACACACGCCAGAGCTGGGCACCGTCTTTACAGACTCTGTTATGGCGATGTTAAAGGATGGAGAGCTTGATTGGGTAACAAAAGAACTAATTATCCTCAAAGCAACCCACCGCAATGAATGCCAGTATTGTGTAGTGCAACATGAAACCCTTAGTAAACGCTTAGGTATATCAGAAGATAAAATTAGAGATATCGAAGGCGACAAATATAAGAGTAGCTCACACTTTACAGACGCAGAAAAAGCTTTACTCGATTTTACTGCTCAGCTTGGAGTTGATGCCAACCGTGTACCGAAAGAATTGTGGGATCGATTGCACGAACATTTCACAGAACCCCAAATTGTCGAAGCCGCATACGTAATTACACAATACATTGCGATTAGCAAATTTGGTGATGCTTTGGGTGTTGTACTTGAGCCAGTATTCTCTGGGATAGATCCTATGTTGCATGTTCCAAACCATGGCTAATAGTGTAAATGTGGAAAAGAAGATAGAAGTATTTTCTGGTCCTCAGTGTAAGTATTGCAGACAAGCTAAAGCATTACTCGATGAGATGGGTGTCAGCTACACAGAGTTAGACATCTCTGATGAACAGCATCGTAATGAATTTGTTCATCGATTACCTAGAACTCGTTCCATTCCGCAAATCTTTGTAGACGATCAACACATTGGGGGTTTTGAGGACCTACAAAGCCTCAAACAAAAGGCCAGCTAGAAGGAGTTCTAAGGGGAGTGTGAATATTGAGTACACAATGCTTTGGCTAAATGTAAATCTAGTTAATTAGAGGGTATATAAATGGCAACAAAGAAGACTTGGTTTCTCGAATCATCCCCAGAAGTAGGATCTGCTTTTATAGATTTTCATACAAAAGTGACAGAGAAAAATTGTCTCGATGATAAAACTATGGAGCTAATTAAAATCGCTGTCTCTTCAGTACTTCGATGTCCTCACTGTACGCAAACACATATTGTTAAAGCGAAAAAGCAAGGCGCAACGAAACAAGAAATTACCGATACACTGCTTATCGCTTCTCTGCAGGCAGCAGGGACACAGCTTTATTGGGATCTTGATGGATTCGAAGAGCATTTGGGGTCCGAATAATAAAAGTGATCAGTCACTAGCATATTGTATGTTAATCGCTAAAGATTTAAATAAAAAAGCCTCCGAATGGAGGCTTTTTAGATTTTCTATATGATATTTATCAAATAGCTTTTTCGCTCATTTGTTTTGCAATGTAATCTGCTTGTCGAATTGCAAGCGTTACAATGGTTAAAGTTGGATTTTCTGCAGCACCGGTAGTGAACTGACTGCCATCTGAAATGAATAGATTTGAGATGTCGTGAGTTTGGCCGTGTGCATTGCAAACACCATCTTTTGCATTTTCGCTCATGCGACAAGTGCCAAGATTATGAGTAGAAGGATAAGGCGGTACTAAATAATTTTCTTTAGCACCGGCTGCATCATATACCGCAGAACCTTGCTTATACGCATGTTCACGCATTGCGATGTCATTTGGATGATCATCAAAATGAACATTGGGTGTTGCCATTCCATATTGGTCTTTATTTTCAGCATGTAAAGAAACCGCATTGGATTCCTGTGGCATGTCTTCTCCTACTAACCACATGCCTGCCATATGACTGTATTCATCCATCTTTCTGGTGAAGTCATGACCCCATGATCCTGGATCAAGGAAGGCTGCCATAAATGGTAGTCCTAGTGCCAAGGTTTCCATTTCATAGCCGCCGACAAATCCACGCTTGGTATCATTACCTGATTCATCAGTAATAATGCCTGCCATGGTAGTGCCGCGCCACATATGAACTGGCTTTTCAAATGCAGCATATACAGATCCTGTCATATGTCGCATATAGTTTTTACCAACTTGGCCAGATGAGTTGGCTAAGCCATCTGGAGTTTGACTGTTTTCTGAATTTAATAATAAACGCGGTGTTTCAATTGAATTACCAGCGACACAAACTGCACGTGCTTTTTGCATATGTTGATTGCCATCCGCATCAGCATAAACAACACCACTTACTTTGCCTGACTTGTTTTGTTCAATTTTCAGAACATGTGACTTTGGGCGAAGATCTAATTTACCAGTTGCTTCTGCTTTGGGAATTTCTGCAACTAAGGTGGACCATTTCGCACCAGACTTACATCCTTGGAAACAAAAACCAAGTTGTAAACAGGAAGCACGTCCATCGCGTGGTTTGCTATTGATTGCCATGCGACCGGTATGACAATTTTTATAGCCAAGTTTTGTTGCACCTGCGTGCATGACTTTAAAATTGTTATTGCCAGGTAAGCCAGGAATACCATTAGTGCGGGTAACACCCATCTTGTCTTCGGCTTTGTCATAATAAGGTTCAAGATCTTTTAGGGTGATTGGCCAATCTAATAGATTTGCACCATCGATATCACCGTATTCGGTTTTAACTCTGAACTCATGATCTTGTATGCGTAAACTCGCACCCGCCCAGTGTGTGGTTGAGCCGCCCACGGTTTTGCAAATCCATGCGGGTAAACCATTAAAGTCTTTGCCAACGCGCCAGCTACCGGAAGAGCTGCGTGAATCCAGCCATGAAATTTGTCCAAACGAACCCCATTCATTATTGACAAAGCTATCGTTTGATTCATGTCCACCGGCTTCCAACAATACAACTTGAATGTCTTTTTGACACAACTCATTGGCTAATGTGCCACCACCTGCACCAGAACCTACAATTACGACTACTCCATCATCATCTAAATCATATTTTGCCATGATGTTTTCTCCTTATGACTTTGCTGAAAATGCTGCGGGGCTCGCATCAGCGGGTGGATCGGGTAGCCAATTCAAATCATCAAAGCCACGAGTGAGGTAACCGCCTTGTTTCCAGGCATCGCCTTCATAGCCAAAATGTGCCCAGGCCATTTCATTGTTATAAAGAGAAACTACGGCGGTACCACGAATCTTTTCAAAAAAATCATTGCCCGCCATTGTTTCGATAACAGCAAGTTGTAAACTATTATCTGCTGCTAGCCAATCGCCTCCAGCACCTGCATTCAGTTCGGCTGCACCATCGGTTAGTAATTTAGCAACGCCATCATCACCTGCAGCGGCGGCATCTAAATCTTTAACCACTAGTGCATAGACTGCATCATCTAAGGTTGCATGAGGGAATATGTGTCGTGTGGCTTGTAAGAGTGTTTGTCCCGTTGCTTTATCAAGCTTGGTTAACTCTAAAGCCCAGGTTTGGCTGGGCGCCAACAAGCCGAGCACACCTGTGCTGGTAGCTAATGTTCCCATTAGCACTGTGCCGCTGGTTTTTAAAAAATCGCGACGCGTTAGGTCAAGATCTAACATAGATACCTCCTCCGGTAAGCCTCAGGTTATTGTTTTATTTTGTTGAGGCGGTTTTTTATATTTTACGTATATGCTCCGTGCCTCTGTAATACTTCGATCTCATATCCATCAGGATCTTTAATGAAGAAAAATTTTGCTAAAAGTTCGCCACCTGGGCTGAATGACACAACGTCTTGTGGTTCATAGCCGAGCGATTTAATGCGTGCATGCTCTGCATCTAAGTCGTCAACGCAGACTGCGATATGCCCATAACCATTTCCATGGGTATAAGCATCTTTTTGATCTTTATTGAGAGTGAGTTCAATTTCAAAGTCGTTTTCATCGTTGCCTAAATACACTAATGCAAAGTCATCAAAATCGAGAAAACGCTTTTCTTTTAAACCGAACGCCTTTTCATAAAATTCTTTGGAGCGTGCAACGTCGAATACACGAATCATTGAATGGATTACTTTTGCCATGATTGTCCTCTTGCTAATAAATTAAGTATAAAAACCTAATGAAATATCAGGTAGTAAGGGGATACTACTTGTGCATATATAATAGTTACACTATAAATAAGCACCAAAAAGAAAAAGAAGAAGAATAAGCAAAACCATAATATTTATAAGGTTCAAAACTTATGTGTAATATTTATACAGGAACACCAACAGATCGTTACGACAGTGATTGCAGATCTATTCGTATACAAGGTTGCGTAACGAGTATTCGTTTAGAGAATGAATTCTGGGAAATTTTGGATCAGATGGCGTTGGAGGAAAAACAGACCGTGCCACAGTTTATTAATGTGCTGTATGACGAAATTCTAGACACGCACAAAGATGTTAGTAATTTCACATCCTTTCTACGTGTAGCTTGTGCGATTTATTTACATCGAAAAGGCGAGGTAGAACCCTCACACTAAATAGTGTAATTCTTTTTACCACTTGCCTTGGGGCTTTAAATTCAAGCGTTGAATTATCGTTGTTGCTATTTCCTCAATTGACACTGATGAGGTATCAACAAATGGAAGCTTTGAATTTTTAAATATTGTTTCAGCCTTCATTATTTCAAACTCACATTGTTCATACGATGCATACTTACTATTTGGTTTTCTTTCTGCCCTGATTTTGCATAGCTGTGTGGGTGAAATGGTGAGACCGAATATTCGGTCTTGAGCGGGTCTTAGAGCTTCGGGTAAAAAAGAGTTGCCAAAATCAGAGTCCGTTAGTGGGTAATTTGCAGTTTTTAGATTGTAATGCATGGCAAGATATAAACAGGTCGGTGTTTTCCCGCTGCGTGAAACGCCGGTTAAAATAATGTCGGCATGTTCGATGGTGTCCAGTTTCATGCCATCATCATGACTTAATGCAAAATTTAATGCGTCAATGCGTTGTAGGTATCCAGAGGCATTGCCCACACCATGTGTTTCTCCAATAGCGTGTGATGCTTGGGTGTTTAAATGTGATTCCATTTCGGGGATAAAAGTTGAAAAAATATCAAATATGGAAATATCATTAGCGGTGAATAAACTCTTGAGAGTTTCATCTGCTAGGCTAGTAAATACTATGGGCGTGTTTTGAGAATGTGCAGCAACTTTTTTTATGTATGAAATTGCTTTTTCCGCATCTTCTTTTTTGGTGACAAATGGGAAAACCTTTTTTTCAAAGGTAACGTCTGGAAATTGCGTAAATAATGAATGTCCTAAAGACTCGATAGTAATTCCAGTACTATCTGATATGAAAAAAACATTTTGTATTATTTTGCTTCCCAAAATATAAATATATGAATGATTACGTTATAAATTTAGCAAAACTTAGTTCAAACGATCTACCTGATGTTGGTGGTAAAAACGCGTCCTTGGGTGAGATGATTCAGAATCTTAGCTCGGTTGGTGTATCGGTTCCAGGTGGATTTGCAACTACCTCGGATGCATTTCAAATGTTTCTCGAGGAGAACCGTCTTAAAGATGAAATTGACCAACGTCTAAGAAGTCTTGATGTAGATAATATCAGTGCATTGTCCAAGTGTGGAGATGAAATTCGGAATTTAATGTTCAACGCGAACTTGCCGAAAGCATTAGAACAAGATATTCGAAGCGCATATGAAAATCTGGAAAGTGCAGTGTGCCCCGAAGTGGCTGTTGCTGTACGTTCTTCTGCGACGGCTGAAGATTTACCCGAGGCTTCATTTGCCGGGCAACAAGAAAGTTATCTTAACGTTTGTGGAATTGATGAAGTATTAATCGCGGTTAGAAAAGTATTTGCTTCTTTATACAATGACCGTGCCATTGCTTATCGTGTGCATAAGGGATTTGAGCATGCAAATGTTTCACTCTCTGCCGGTGTTCAACAAATGGTTCGCAGTGACCTTGCTTCCAGTGGAGTGATGTTTACATTAGATACTGAGTCCGGTTGCAGAGATGTTGTGCTAATTACAGCAAGTTATGGCTTGGGTGAAACAATTGTGCAAGGGCAAGTTAATCCAGATGAATTTTATGTTTCTAAATCTGCAATTAAACGAGGCAAGTCAGCTGTAATTAGTCGCACATGCGGTAGTAAATTAGAAAAAATGGTTTTCAATGAAAATCAAAGTGGAGTGAATACTTTGAATGTTGATTCTGCTGAGCAAGTCAAATTTTGTATTAGCAATGAAGAGGTCGAAGTGCTGGCAGAAATGGCGCTAAAAATTGAGCAGCACTACAAACGACCTATGGATATTGAGTGGGCCAAGGATGGAACGGATGGCAAGCTTTATATTGTGCAAGCCCGGCCTGAAACCGTTCAAAGCCAAACGCAAAAAGTAATTGAAAAGTATTCCTTGCGTGAGAGGTCGGCTGTGCTCACAACGGGTCGCAGTATCGGTAGCCGTATCGGTGCGGGTTATGCACGCATTATTCAGTCTTTAAAAGATATAGACCAGCTCCAAAAAGGCGAGGTGTTGGTGACCGATATGACCGATCCGGATTGGGAGCCGGTAATGAAGCGTGCAGCGGCTATTGTAACAAATCGGGGTGGACGCACCTGCCATGCTGCAATTATTGCACGCGAATTAGGTGTGCCAGCGGTTGTGGGTTGCAGCGATGCAACCATCAGCATCAGCACCGAACAGTCCGTTACGGTTTCATGTGCCGAGGGGGATACTGGCAATGTGTATTCTGGCTTACTTGATTTTGATGTAGATAAAATACAACTTGAAAAAATGCCCGATATTCCTTGCAAGATTATGTTGAATGTTGGTAATCCCGAACGCGCGTTTTCGTTCGCTCAGATACCTAATGCAGGTGTTGGGCTGGCACGACTGGAGTTTGTAATCAACAATATGGTGGGTATCCATCCGCGTGCATTGTTGGACTATGATTCCTTGCCCAATGAAATAAAAAGCACAATTGCTGAAAAAATTTCCGCTTATGATAATCCAACACATTTCTATATAAGCAAGTTAAGCGAAGGAATGGCCACGCTCGCGACTGCGTTCGAGGGGAAACCTGTAATTCTGCGCTTGTCAGACTTTAAGTCAAACGAATATGCCAATTTATTGGGAGGTAATTTATACGAGCCTGAAGAAGAAAATCCTATGATAGGTTATCGCGGTGCATCGCGTTACTTGTCTGAGATGTTTCAAGCTTGTTTTGAGATGGAATGCAAGGCAGTAAATATCGTACGTAATGAAATGGGTTGCACAAATATCCAAATCATGATTCCTTTCGTTCGCACGGTTGATGAAGCCAAGCAAGTTGCCGAACTTTTGGATAAAAACGGACTGGTTCGGGGCGAGAATGGTCTAAAAGTAATTATGATGTGTGAAGTTCCCTCGAATGCCTTATTGGCCGAACAATTTTTGCAATATTTCGATGGCTTTTCTATCGGTTCTAATGATTTAACACAAATGACGCTTGGCTTGGATCGCGATTCTGAATTGATTGCAGAAAAATTTGATGAACGAAATGATGCAGTGAAGAGCCTGATAAGAATGGCGATACAAGCTTGTAAACAAGCGAATAAATACGTTGGAATTTGTGGGCAAGGCCCGTCAGACTATCCTGATTTTGCAAAGTGGTTGATTGAACAAAAAATTGATAGTTTGTCTTTGAACCCGGATTCAGTTCTAAGCACTTGGATGTATCTGTCAAAACAATAAAATGAATTTCCGTATTGCTTCGTTTAACTTGCTTAATCTTGTGCGCCCAGGTGTGAGTTATTACGATCTGCCAGCGCATGTAGAAGATGAGCATGAGCAAAAAATCAAATGGATTGCGCAAACACTAGATCGATGCCAGGTAGATATTGTCGGATTTCAGGAAGTGTTTAGTAGTTCTAGCCTGCAGTCTGCGGTGACACTCTCACAACATTTTCCTGACCACGCGCACGTGTTGTCTCCAGGAGCAGATGTAGAAAGTAATGAAGAAGATGGAAAAGCATTACGACCAAAGGTAGGGCTGGCTACACGGTTTCAAATATTACGTCATGAGTCGATAAAAGAATTTCCATCTAGCGCTGATTTTCAAATACCGAGTAAATCACCGGAAGGGGTTGAGCAACTTATTGATGTGCCGATAAAGAAATTTGAACGCCCGCCATTACGCGCTGAAATTTTAATACCAGAAACAGACATCACGGTTATTGTTTATGTGGCGCATTTAAAATCTAAACGACCCATTTATAAAGAAGGTGAAGATCGTGAAAATCCTGTTCATCGGGCATTGGGGTCTTTGCGAGCACAAGTGATACGTAGTTTAGAAGCCACTGCACTTCGTGCGAGAATTGTGAGTGATATAGAAAAGAATAGGCAACCATTGATAGTGTTGGGTGATTTAAACGATACCGCTGAGAGTACCAGCACACAAATTATTGCCGGCCAAGCTCCAAATTTTCGTTGGCCTTCAAAAATTAAACATATGTATTGGGATGTATTATTGTACAGCACCAACACCATACAAACACGACAAGATTTAAAGGATTTCAGCTATACACATATACATCATGGTCAACGTGATGTATTAGATCATATTTTAGTATCGCAAGAGTTTTATAATCGCAATTCTAAACGAATAGGTAAGGTAACCTACCAGCATATCTTTAATGATCATTTGTTTGATTGGTCGTTGACAGAACGAGAGCCTAGTCGAGTGATGTCGGATCACGGGGTTCCGGTTGCAGAGATTGAGCTGGATAAAATTGAATGACTACAAATATATACAAAATGTCTGCTATCGACCCAAAACGGACATACAGGTTGGCAAGAAAATAACTTAATTTTGGAAAATTAATGGCACATCAAGAAGGTTGGATCGAGGCATATAAACTGTTGGTAGACGGAAAAGAAATTCCAGCAGATTTACTCAATACAATCAAAAATAATAAAAGCGGCCTTGATGAAACATTTTTACATTGGTATGCGATAGAAGGTGAACCTAAAGTAGTCGAGAAAATAATCAATTTGGGTTTTGACGTAAATACACAGAATGAGTTTGGAAACACACCGTTAATGGAGTGTGCGCTCATTGAAAAATGGGAAATAGTTGAGTTACTAATTGAAAATGGCGCAGATCCTGAAATTAGGAATGAAGATGGAGAGAATGCAATTGAATCTTTAAGTGAAAACTTTCAAGAGAAAAAAGCTGATAAATTATCTCGGATAATAGACTCACATAACTCAAGCAATGAATGACTGATATTGGCCGAAAGCAGACATTTAATTTTAAAAAAATATACCGAGACAGCCTTTATAGCATTGGTAATAAAAAAGCCCCATCTCATTAATTTCTAGTTTATAGACGGGGCTTCTTACGGATTAATTCCGTGGTATTAATCGGGGAAGTTAACTACGCTCCCCCTACGCACTGTGCTAATCCGCTAAGCACAGCGCTATTTTAGCCAAATATTAATGTTGATTTTTATGATTTAAATCAATAAATATTGATATTAGAACGGATTATTAAAATAATTTACAGGGACAGCACAAATTCTAAACATAACGCCGACCCAAAGCGGACATTCCAATTGGCTAAAATTTGCTCTTTGTCAATTTTAAGAGACAATTAAATCCTATTATTATAGCTATGTGGCCTTCTATTTTTGAGCGGCCGATAACTAAAGGAGGTGCTAAGATGAAACTTAAAATTATTTT
>CAYXVH010000159.1:0-29795 GCA_964468615.1 uncultured Thiotrichales bacterium
TATTTTTCACAAGGTGGGACTACAAGAAAAATTGCTGAACAAATTTCAGCAAACTTAGCACAGGGTGCTAAGCCTGAATCGTTAGCTCAACCAAAACCGTTAAATGAGGTTGCGGATATTTATGTGCCTTATCCTTCGCAACAGGCGCATGTATATTTAGGGCAGCTAGGAATTCAGCGTGGCCACCCAGACTACTTTACGCTTTACGCAGGTAACCATATATTGGGCGGCGGAGGTTTTACATCGCGGTTAGTAAAAGAAGTGCGTGTAGAGCGAGGACTTTCTTATAGTGTCTATAGTTATTATTTCCCGATGTTTCAACCAGGTCCATTTACCCTGGGTTTGCAAACACGTAGCGATCAAGCGCAACAAGCGGCAGAAGTATCCTTACAAACCATCGAAAAATTTGTCAGCGAAGGCCCAACAGCAGATGAGCTTGCATCGGCAAAAAACAATATCATTGGCGGATTCCCGCTACGCATAGACAGTAATCGCGACATATTAGGTTACTTGTCTTTGATTGCTTATTATGACTTGCCATTAGATTATTTAGAAACTTTCACTGATAAAATTTCAGCTATTACAGAAGATGAAATTCGTAGTGCTTTCAGTAAGCATCTGCAACCGAATAAGCTAGTTAAGATTATTGTTGGTGGACCCAAGCTTGGCGAAAAGCAATAGTCTACGTATTATCGGCGGCACTTGGCGTAGTCGTCGCGTTCAATTTATAGATTCTCCAAAAATAAGACCCACGCCTGATCGTGTGCGTGAGACTGTATTTAACTGGTTAGCCTCTAATATTCATGGCGCTACATGTTTAGACTTGTTTGCGGGCAGTGGCGCATTAGGTTTTGAAGCCATGTCGCGCGGCGCTGATCAGGTCGTACTGGTGTAAGAGGATGCACGTATTGCTACTATGCTGAATGAACAGAAAGAGCAGTTCAATGCACAGACAATCGAAATTAGAAATCAAAATGCGTTGATCTACTTACAGAACGAAAATCAACAATATGATGTGATCTTTTTAGATCCACCTTTTGATAGTGACCTATTAGAAAAAGTCATACCTATAATACTCAAGCAGCAATTACTAAACGTTCATGGTTTGTTATATGTGGAGTCTGCTGCGCAGCAAAAATCTATAAAAAGCCTCGAAATACTACTAGAAACCTTGATTTGCATACGTGAAAAAGTAAGCGGCGAAGTCCGCTATGCGTTATATACAAGTGATGTTTAGCCGTAATAGCGTAAATTAATCGCGATTATTAACGGCATTCATATTAGAATTTGTTTATGGCACTAATCGCAGTTTACCCAGGCACTTTTGATCCCATCACCAATGGTCATACTGACTTAGTGCGCCGCGCATGTGGAATTTTTGATGAGGTCGTTGTCGGCGTAGCGACTACGGGTGGAAATAAAGAGCCATTCTTCCCTGTAGAAGAACGTGTTGCACTAGCTGAACAAGCGCTTGGAAAGTTCTCAAATGCAAAAGTGCGTGGTTTTGATGGCCTATTAGTAGAATTTGCACGTCAACAAAATGCTAAAGTCATCTTGCGCGGTTTGCGCGCAGTGTCTGATTTTGAGTTTGAATTTCAATTAGCGAGCATGAATCGACAGCTAGATAACGAGCTCGAGTCGATGTTCTTAACACCAGCAGAAGAGCATGCATATATTTCATCAAGCTTGGTGCGCGAAATTGCCAAGTTGGGTGGTGATGTCTCTAAGTTTGTTTCGTCTGCGGTAGTAAAGGCTTTAAAAGCAAGAACCTCTTGTTAATTTCGCAGATTAACGTGCACGATAATCCATAGGTCGTTGATGCGTCGTTTCTCCTTTGTATGGTTACTAACACTAATTTTGTTGCCTGCCTGTAACACACAAACTGAATCTCCAGATAAGTCGGAATCACCACAGTCATTCAATAACTCTCGGCAAGAACAATTTGCGGTTGCAAGTGCGCATCCGCTCGCGACCCAGGCGGGAATTGCGATTTTGCAACAAGGGGGCAATGCTTTTGATGCCGCGGTAGCGGTTACCGCCGTGCTTGCAGTGGTAGAACCCTATGCTTCTGGTTTAGGTGGCGGTGGATTTTGGTTATTACATTTAGCTGCTGAAGATCACGATGTAATGATTGATGGGCGTGAAGTAGCTCCCCATGCGGCGACGCGAGATATGTACATTGATGTCAATGGCAAACCTACAAAGCAATCGGTTAACGGTCCATTGGCTGCCGGTATACCTGGCACGCCAGCGGCAATGGTACACATAGCAGAACAATATGGTCGGCTGCCATTGCAAACTTCATTAAGCGCTGCGATTAACTTAGCGCGCAATGGAGTTGCTGTTAGTGAATTCTATATTTCGCGTGCAAATGCCGTAATCGATCGTCTTAAAAGTTTTCCACAAACAGAGGAATTATTTTTACAGCAGGGTGAGGTTCCACAGCCAGGATATGTTTTACATCAACCCGACCTGGCGCAAGTTTTAGAAGATATAGGTCATTACGGTGAGGACGGTTTCTATAGTGGGAAAGTTGCTGATAAATTAGTCACGAGCGTGCAACAAGCTGGAGGAATTTGGCAGTTACAAGACTTAGAAGATTATAAAATTATTGAACGCCAACCGGTAACGGGGAATTATAAGAATATTAAAATAGTCAGTGCGGCTTTGCCTTCCTCAGGCGGCATAGTGTTGATGCAAATTTTAAATATGTTGTCGAGCTTTGATTTGCAAGCGATGAATGAAGTGCAGCGTAAGCACCTAATTGTTGAAGCTATGCGTCGTGCCTATCATGATCGCGCAGAATATCTTGGTGATGCAGATTATGTGGATGTGCCAATAGAAGAATTATTGTCAACTGAGCATGCAGAAAAAAGCTTTGCAAATTTAAGTATGCAACATGCAACGCCTAGTCAACATTATATTCAGCAAGATATTGCCAATACACTGCCCTTTAATGAAGAAGCACAAAATACTACGCATTTTTCAATTTTAGATCAGCAGGGTAATCAGGTCGCTGCAACGCTATCTATTAATTACTACTTTGGTTCAGGGTTTGTGGCTGAAGGAACTGGGGTATTGCTTAATAATGAAATGGATGACTTCGCTATACAGCCTGGCCATGCAAACTTATGGGGTTTAGTGGGCAGTGAAGCGAATGCGATTGAGCCAGGTAAACGTATGTTGTCCAGCATGTCGCCGACGTTTTTATTTGATGGCCAACGTACCGCTATCTTAGGTACACCTGGTGGTAGCCGTATTATTAGTATGGTGTTGTTATCGACTTTGGCTTTTGCTGAAGGCGCTAGTGCTTTGCAGATGGTGCAGTTACCACGCTTCCATCACCAATTTGTACCAGATGAAATACAGTTCGAAACAGGAACTTTAACTTCACAAACCCAGAGCTCATTAGAATCAATGGGTCATGCATTAAAAGATTTAGGACGTAGTTACGGCAATATGCATGCTGTTATTTGGAATCAACAAAACAACACGATTACTGCTGCTAGTGATCCACGTGGAATAGGCCAAGCGCAAGTTGGGCCATAATTAATAAAGCAGAACGTACTTAAAATATGGGTGATTAATTGTGCAGTTAGTATATTTCGTAAGCCCAATGTGCTCTTGGTGCTGGGGATTTTCTCCTGTGATTCAGCAACTCAAGGCAGCATATCCAACACACAATATTCGCTTGGTATTGACTCCCTTTAGAATTGATACCACACAAGCAATGGATGAAGCTTTACGTAACTATGTATTAGGCCAGTGGAAAAATGTAAATCAAACTACAGCTCAACCATTTGATTTTCGTTTTGCAATGCCTGTAGAGTTTATTTATAACACCCGTTTAGTATGTCATTCAATTAAAGCTTTTAGTAAACAGCTACCAAAGCAAGAACTAGAATACCTACGTGCACTGCAGCATGCTTTCTATGCTGAAAATAAAGATCTCACAAATAAAGGAGTGCTAATAGATATTGCAAACAATTTTTCAGTAGATGCTAATTTGTTTGCGGATGATTTCAGTAGTAATAGAATTGCTGTTGAACTTGAGCAAGACTTTAGTCTTTGTCAGCTACTCGCTGTGCAAAGTTATCCCACCTTGATGACAGAGGAAGATGGCCGTTATGCCATGCTGGTGAATGGCTATATGCCCTATCAAGAAGTGGTCGCTAGAATTGAGGGTAGGATTACGAGTTAATGTTAGTTTTTGAAGATTTACTTTTCAGGGCAGGAAGTGGTGGTCAAAGGCTCATTGTTTTCTTCTTTGTAACTATTGCGCAGAACTTCAATTTGCCAGGTCTGCAAAGTATCAGCATCGGTGAGCACAAAAGTGTCTTCACCCACTTTACAGATTGAATAGCGTTCCTTGTCTGATAGATCCATTGATAGTGTGTAAGTAGTTAAAACAAATTGTTCAGCTACATATATTGAGCTTTTTCACATAGTTACACCTTTAAATAATGATGCGTGGCAGAATCTTAACTACCAGTGACCACTCAATAGACAATCGGTAGAAATATGTATTTCAACGGGTTAGATTGGTTTTGCTAACTAATGCTTTGTCGTGTTGGCGCTTAAGAAATCAAAGATTGTATCGATTACATTGGCAGCGCTTAGTACACGAAAGTGCCCACAACCTGTGGTGGCTAATAATGTGGTAGCAGCAATTCCATTGGCTACTGTTTCGGCTTCCGAGAATGGTACTACACGATCCTTATGGTCGTGAACCACCAATGATTCGCCTGTGTAGCGTTGTAAAAATTCAACGACAGACATACTTTCAATTTTGCGTTTGGCAATTGTTTCAAGTTTATGATGAAAAATAGCTAATGCGCTATCTGGTAACTGCATAGTTTGCGTAAAAGAAGCAAATATATCTGTAAGCTTATTCGGTCCAGCAATTAAAATGATTTTTTCTACAGCCGATAGATGCGAAGTTTCTTTAGTTAGCTCAAGTGCATAAGCATTGGCCATGGCGCCAAAAGAATGGCCGATTAAAGCATCTACAGATTTCGCGTGCTGTCTTACATCCAATAATGCTTGGGTGTTGTGCAATAAGTTGGTTTTTGTGCCAGAAGATTTCCCATGCGCAGGGCTATCATAGGCGATTACATTAAAGTTTCCTTCCAGTAGCTTTTTTATAACGCGTGAAAAATTTAGTGCATGGCCACCCCAGCCATGAGTGAGTAAAATTGTTTTTGTCTTATTCGAATTATTAGAATTTCGCCACTCATATACCGATATTTTATATTCACCGCTATCGATAAAGTATTGCTTAGCCTTTTGTAATAGTTTTTTTTCTATGCCATGTAGTGGCTTTTTTTTAATTCGTGGTTTGCAAAAAAAAGACCAAGCAATTTCCGCAGTTAAGTTGGGTGATATCTTTGAAAAAAACTTAAAGAAGTTGGTTATAAATTTTTTTAGTAGAGACTCTACTGATGGTCATGCAAAAAATATTTAATGCTGACACTGTACACAAAAGAAGCTGCTGCGTTGACTAATAGTGCGCACTTTTATTGGGTTTTTGCATACCGGACAAGGCTTTCCGGTTTGGTTATAAACATTCAGTTTATTTGCAAAGTAACCAGGTTTGCCATCTTCACGTACAAAGTCGCGTAGAGTAGTGCCGCCTAACTTGATTGCATGGGTAAGCACTTGTTTAATATTTTTGGCAAGTAATTCATAACGCGCTAAGGAGATTCGCCCTGCCGCACGTTGCGGGTGTATGCCGCTTAAAAAAAGTGACTCACTGGCATAAATGTTGCCAACACCGACGACAATACGGCTATTCATAATAAATGTTTTAACGTTTACTTTTTTTGCTTGCGCAAGATGGTGTAAATGTTCACCAGTAAATTCTTCGCTTAAAGGTTCGGGGCCTAGATGTTTTAGCAACTTATGCTGTAAAGGGTCTTTGCTAGTCCAAAGCACTGCGCCAAAGCGCCTGGGGTCATGAAAGCGCAGAGTTTTGTTGCTAAAAATAATATCAATATGATCATGTTTATTTGGTTCTATTTGGTTGTTAACCATGCGTAAGCTACCGGACATGCCTAGATGTATGATTAAGTGCCCAGTTTGAGTTGCGAACAATAAATATTTAGCGCGCCGCTGAATATCTTTTATGGTTTGATCTTTGAGTTTTTGCTTGAGGTTGCGCGGTACTGGCCAGCGTAAGCTAGCTTGGCGGATTACTACAGTTCGAACTTGTTGTTTTTTAACATACGGAGTTATGCCTCTTTTAGTTGTTTCAACCTCAGGTAACTCTGGCATTTAAATTAGGCCTGATAAAAAGCTTCGATCTCTACTAACAAGTTTTCTCTACACATATCGCCTAGCAACAATGCGCGCGGTGTAGTGTTGGAAAGTCTTGCGGCTAATACTTGATTGATTTGCTCAACATCTTCGCGATGGCGTAAATAGACTTTCATATACAGTAAATCGTCTTGTGCATTGAGCTGCGTATGATGTTTATCATTAGCATGTGCGACTAGCGTTTCTATGTTGTTGATGCTTTCGTTAAGTTGTGCGCAAACATCGTCGATATGTAAGGTTTCATGGCCTACAATGCTGGCAGTACCGGAGACGTAGAAATGTGTACGTTGTCCCCAAGTTTTCAAAAGCCCGCGAGAAAATAATGGCTGAGTATGATTGTCATCAACTGGGTAGAGGTACGCACTGGTTTGACGTGGATTTTCTACCGCTGTGCCAGGAGTATCGCTGGCTAAAAAATAGATTTGTAAATTATTATCATGGCTGCCAATTACCGTGGCGGCTGGATAGACTTGTGTTTTGATACCACTGTCGTGCATAGCTTGTAATCTGCCATGACAAAATACTTCATAACGGTTTTGTGGTGCTCGTTGTGAGTCCTTATCAGTAATCTGTGGAAAGAAATTCCAGGTTCGCAGTAAATGTTTGCATGCAGTACTTTGCAGGCACTCATATATTTCGCAATAGGCTTTATGCGTGAGGGCTTGAACATCCTCGCCCGTTGAGCATGGAAGCTGAATCAGTCCAAACATCATCTGCGGAGTATGCGCATAGCGTATATTTTTGTAGCGTGCTTGTGCTACCTGCTGGTCGGTGAACCAATATTGAGCAAATAGATTAGAACCGAGTAGCTCAAGTTCAGTTTGGATAGACAGGCAATCATGATTTGTATCGCCATTGTCACCAAAGTATAGGTGCGTTAATAACGGTTGTTGAATGGGTAAAGTGGCTGCATCTTCACACACGATGATATCGAGTGGTGGGGCAGCATCATTTGAACTATGGTTACTCATATAGATAACTGTAACGCGACAAGCCTGGTCTCGCTAGCAAGCAAAATTGATTTCATGATTAGTTTAGCCGATTCGTTTGGCTAAATAATGCCAAGCAGAAGGTCGATAGAGATACTGTAAGAAATAATTAAGCTCGACGCCGCCGAATTCCAATAAATATACCGATTAACAGCACACCTAATGGCACGATGAGTAAATAGGTAGCCGCTAATGTTGCAATTGCGCGATTGCTGAATTCAATCGATACATCAGGTGCTTGGTAAGGTAGTAGTGAGATGCGTTGATCGTCGTGAGCAAGCCACTGCAATATACTTACAATCAGTGTTAGATTTGCGCCATGGCCAATATAGGCATTGGCCGCGAAATCACTGTCACCCATCAGTACCACACGCTGCATAGTTTTTTTATCTAATGCTCTGACTAAGCTTGCAGCCATTAATAGCGGCCCTTCAGTGTCACCGGTTTTGCTATCAAATACGATATTTTCACCACTTAGTGCACTAGCTTCAGACCACGCACGGGGTAACGAATAAAACAGCGGTTGAGCTTTCCATTTCTCTGGGGTTGCGATTGCAATGCCAGCTGCAAAAGGAAACAGCGTTTGATTTTTTAACTTACTGGTGATGTCATGCTGCTGATATTCAACCACTGGCACTACCGCGGGGTGCTTAATGCCAAGCATGGTACGTAGTTCTTGATTAGCATCGATAATGGTGCCGTTAACCCAACTTAGACCTAACTTTTTTGCTAATAATGGTAGGGGTTTATTTTCAGCATCATCTGATGGCCAAGGGTCTGACAACCATAATAAATTCCCGCCAGCTTCGATGAATTCTACAATTAATTTTTCTTCGCCTGCTAATAGCATAGCTTGTGGTGCGGCAATAACTAACACTGAAATATTGTCTGGAACAACAGTGGTTTTTAATAAATTAAGGTCTTGAATTTGTACTCCACTGGTTTCAAGTGTTTGCTTGAGTGTGCTGTAGCCTTGGTTTTCTTCATTAAATGGGTCACGCTCTCCATGGCCAGTTAAAAAAGCCACCCATGGACTACTTTGTCGCGTTAAGCGTTGCAATGCATTGGTGATTTCGCGTTCAGTAATCTTATCTATAATTTCAAAACGACTGTTGTAGTCAAGACGCATTTGATTAGGGTTATTTAAATGCAATTCTTTAGCCAGTAGGACATCCTTGTCGATGTCTAAAAATTTAAAGTCAATATCAGGTTTAACAGACGAATATTTTTCTACCTGTCTTAATATTGTTTGCCGTTCACTTGCCGCATTACGCGCTAGTACGGTCACCAATAAAGTTTGATCTGCCTGTTGTAAAACTGTACGACTTGTTTCGCTTAAGCTATTTCGGCTATCTCGTGTCCAATCAAACACGCGATGATATTTTTGTGTCAACCAAGCACAGCTGCCAATCACTAATAGCAATAGAGCTAGCCCAAGCCATTTGCGAATTTGATTTCTCACCTTACTAGCGATCATGACTGTGTTTTAGTTTACGTATACAAAGCGTTAAAAATAAGATTGCAAACAAGATAAAATAAGCTACGTGTGTAGAGTCAATTGAGCCAGTTATTAAACTTGCCAAGTGAGGGAAGTTGGATAGATAGAGGAATAGCTCGCTGCTACTAGCGGTGGCCGAGCCAGACATATAGAGCATTACCATAACTAAAAGTAAGCCTATGATACCGGCAGTAGCGATAATGGGTACACGGGTGAGATTAGCAATGAACAATGCGGCTGCATTAAAAGAACTGATAAACAAAAACACTGCCAAGCAAGTTGCGGCTACTTTGCCGTAATCAATCGGGGTGAAGTAACCAAGAATAAGCGCAAAACCACTGCATATAAGTGTATAGATAAAAGCTAATAGCACTAATGCAAAGTATTTTCCTAAAACAATTTGAGTTGCGCTGACTGGTGCGCTGCTTAATAAAAGATTGGTTCCAAAGAGGCGTTCTTCAGTAGAGCTGCGAACGGCAAATAGTGGCACAACTAAAACACCCACTACTGCCACCCAGAACATATAGGGCGCAATCACTAAATCGGTTAAGCCTGGAGCGTGTTTTAATCCCACGAGTTTAGGTTGTACTTCGCTATAAAAATTATTTAGTAATATAAGCAACAATAAACCTAAAACAAATAGTGCAACAGCAAACAACACCCATGCAACGGGGGTGTACCACACGCGTTTAAATTCATTTTTGGTAATTATAGATATCATGATTAGAGTTATAACTTATAAGGCGGGAGGTGTAATCGAATCGCGGATTACAATATCTAGAAACACTTGTTCTAAAGATCCGCCAATCGAACCGATTTCATATAACTGCCAATCGTTTTCGAGTGCACGTGCCTGCACTTGTTGTATAAATTGCATATCGCTATAGCGACAAATATATTTCCCATACTGGGAACAGCTTACCGATTCACAACCTGGAATAGCATTGAGCTCATCAATTGTGGGGTTGCCATTAAAGCGTAGTTTTACGCGTTTGCTTTCTTTGCGATCATTAGAGCTCTGATTTAACTCCTCTAGAGTTTGATCAAGTAAAAGGGATCCTTGGTCAATAATCAATACTCGGTTACAGGTTGTTTCGGCTTCGGCTAGTAAATGGGTGGATAGCAGCACACTATGATTTTTTGAAAGCTCATCTAACAAAGAGCGAATATCCTGCATCTGTACTGGATCAAGTCCTACAGTGGGTTCATCTAAAATAACTAACGCTGGGTTGTGAATAATCGCCTGCGCAATTCCAACACGTTGCTTAAAGCCTTTAGATAAATTCGCAATAAGTTTTTTTTCAACGCTGTTTAAACCACAGACTTCTATAGCGTGACTAACACTCTTAGCAATCGTTTGTTTAGCCACAGCATGTATACGTGCTGCAAATTGCAAATACTCTTTTACAGTCAGTTCTCGGTAAAGAGGAGGTGTGTCAGGTAAATAACCTAAGTTACTTTTTGCTTGTTTTGGGTGGGTAGCGATGTTGCTATCACAGATATGTACTTCACCAGAATCAGGAGTTAAGTTTCCGGTGATGATATTAAGTGTGGTAGATTTTCCGGCACCATTTGCACCCAGTAAAGCCACTACTTCACCACGTTGGATTTCGAAATTAATATCTTCGACGGCTTTTTGACTATCAAAACTGCGAGATAAACCCTTAACAGACAACAATGTTTCTTGCGTCATAGCATGGCTCTTTTCACTATATTTTGGAGATGCATGTTGCTAAATATGGAGGTAAAGCGCTAATTTTTGAATTTTCATCGATTAAATTCAGTTGTGTTCTACATATAATTTAATCGAATGATTACTGAATTATACAAGCTTTTGTTTTTTATTATTGTATCTATATCATTGGCTTATACTAAATCAGCAACTTACGGTTACTGAGGTTTTTACCGTATAAGTTACTTTGTCAAATATCTACTATGGCGCACCAGTAATCAACTATCCCTTGCCCACAGTAGAGGCCAAGACGTATCATTTACCTAGCAGAAGGATGCTGCAATTTTTCATAAAATTATAACAATAATTAACTAGGATCTATCGTATGTTGAATGGATTAATTATTTTACCATGGTGGGGCTATATCGTAGCCGCACTTGTGCTTACCCACATAACCATTGCTGCAGTCACTCTATATCTACACCGGTGCCAAGCACATTGCGCCTTAGACCTGCATCCCATCGTTTCACATTTTTTCCGCTTTTGGTTGTGGCTGACTACCGGCATGATTACAAAAGAATGGGTTGCAATTCATCGTAAGCATCATGCGAAAACAGAAACTGAAGAAGATCCGCATAGTCCACACACCAAAGGGATTGCAAAAGTATTTTGGCAAGGTGCAGAGCTGTATCAAGAAGAAGCAAAAAATTTAGAGACCCTAGAGAAGTACGGTCATGGAACACCTAAAGACTGGATTGAGCGCAAATTGTATGCGCGATATAACACAATCGGTATTGCGTTAAGTTTCATTATTAACTTTTTATTATTTGGCGTTATAGGGATCACTATTTGGGCAGTGCAAATGATATGGATTCCCTTGAACGCTGCTGGAATTATTAACGGTATCGGGCATTATTGGGGCTATAGAAATTTTGAAACCGACGATGGTTCTACCAATATCACTTTTTTTGGTTTAATTATCGGCGGCGAAGAACTGCATAATAATCATCATGCTTATCCAAGCTCAGCAAAGTTTTCCAGCAAATGGTGGGAGCTTGATATCGGGTGGCTTTACATCCAACTGCTTTGTTTGTTTGGCTTAGCGAGAGTACGCAGACGTGCGCCGCAACCAATGCGATTACTAAACAAAGACATAATTGATCTAGAAACCGCTAAAGCCATGGTTACTAGCAAATTACATGTTATGGCGGAATACGCTCACCAAGTTACCTTACCAACTTTCCATGCAGAGCTACCAAATTTTGAAGAACGCTATAAAAAGCTTGTTAGTCAAATGCGTACCGCCTTAGTGCGCGAAGATAGTCGTATGAAACCTTTGCATCGTGAATATTTACAAGAACTATTAAAGAACAGTGAGGCATTGCATACGGTGTATGAAATGCGTCGTAAGCTACAAGATCTTTGGAACGAAACCCATGCAAGCCATGAGCGCATGATTCAAGCCATTATTGAATGGTGTAAAGAAGCCGAAGCGACTGGAATTAAAGTGTTAGAGGATTTCGCACAAAGTCTGCGTGGTTACGCATTGCAACCAGCCGCATAAATTTCTTTAAAATCTGAAGATTGCTTCAATGTGAAGCGGAGTGCTTTTTGAGGAGCGGACGACTGCAAGGAGCAGCAGTTAGTGTAACGCAGGAGCAGTTACCGAGTTTACCCGTAATTAATCAGACGTGGGTAAATGAGCACCGAGGAAAGTGCGACAACGCCTTAGTGAAATTTTAAGGGTGGAGCAATTTGCAGGTTTGCTATTTGATCTTCGCTTCTTTATACATGACGTGCTTACGTACAACGGGATCATATTTTTTCATCTCAAGCTTTTCAGTCATAGTACGTTTGTTTTTACTGGTGGTGTAGAAATGACCAGTGCCTGCACTCGATACTAATTTAATTTTTTCGCGAACTGATTTAGCCATTGTGGTTACACCTTAATTCCACGTTTACGAACGTCAGCAAGAACTTCGTCAATGCCGTTCTTGTCAATGATGCGCATACCTTTAGTTGAAAGGCGAAGTTTCACCCATCTATTTTCACTTTCCACCCAAAAGCGATGAGATTGAATATTAGGCATAAAGCGACGACGTGTTTTATTATGCGCATGAGAAACGTTATTACCAGCGACTGGTCGTTTTCCGGTTACCTGACAAACTCGAGACATGTTTAATAGATTCTTTCAAATAGGGCGCGTGAAGATAACAGAATCGCCAAAATGGCACAAGCGAGCCCCCCTAATAAATAAGATATATAGCCCTTTTTAGGCCATAAATTGCCACACATACTAAATAAGCGATACATTTAAGTAATGGACACAATTTTTCTACGTGATTTAGAAATCAACGCCACCATCGGTATCTTTGAATGGGAGAAGCGCATCAAGCAAAAGGTGCGTATAGACCTGGAGATGGCCACGGACATCGCCAAAGCGGCGGCCAGTGACGCTATTGAGGACACACTGGATTACAAGGCCATATCCAAGCGAATCATCCAGTTTGTTGAGGACAGCCGTTACGAGCTGATAGAAACCCTTATCGAGAAGGTAAGCGAAATATTGCTTAAAGAATTCGATGTCCCATGGGCCAGGGTGACCATCAGCAAGCCAGGAGCGGTCCGAGGCTCACGTGATGTAGGCATCACCATCGAGCGTGGCGAGCGGACTGATTGATGGCACGCGTGTATGTAAGTATCGGTAGCAACATCGATAAAGAAAAAAATATCTCTTCATCTGTAAAGGCTCTGCAAGATCATTTTGGTGATTTGGATATATCCAATGTCTACGAAACCAAAGCGGTTGGGTTTGATGGCGACAATTTCCATAATTTAGTGGTCGGTTTCGATACCGACGAATCACCACTTGAAATAAGTAAAGTTTTAAAAAAGATCGAAGCGGATCATGACCGTACCCGCGGTAAAGAAAAGTTTGAATCACGAACATTAGATTTAGATCAATTATTGTATGGCGATTTAGTTATGCAAATGGATGGGGTGAATCTCCCACACCCCGATATTATGCGTTACAACTTTGTTCTTAAACCGTTAACTGAGCTAGCTGGTGGATTGGAGCATCCTGAAGAGGAGAAAACGACTAATCAACTTTGGGGAATGTATGAAGAAAAAGAGAAGATGGAAGTGGTGGAGTATGATTTTTTGAATGACCAGTAACGACCCAAAGCGGACATTCATTTTACAGAACATATTTCAAAGCGAATATTAAATTGGAAAAACAAGTTAGGTGGGAAACACCATTCTCTGATATTCCTTTCTTAGGTATGTGGGAATTAGTTGATGATGGAGAATTACACATTCAGGTAGGAGAGGGTCTTCCAGAAAGCACCATCAAGAAAGCAATAAAGTGGATGGTTGAATTTGAGAAATATGCTACATATCGTAATTCCAATGTGGATTTTTATCTTATTACAAACAAGATAGACACAGGTAATTCCATAAATGTCGAAAATTCAAATTGGATTGAGCAACTGAAAAGTGAACATGTGTTATTTAGCGATAATCACAAAACACCTGTTCATTTCATATTCAGCACAGGCGATGATATTTTAGAGGTTATCTCCTGTGTTGAACCAAAAATCACAGAACTTAAATGATTGCTATTGGCCGAAAGCAGACATTTTAATTACTCAAGGTTCGCCCACCATCCACCGCGATTATTTGTCCAGTAATGTAGTTAGCATGTTCGATTAAAAACAATGCCGTGTCAGCTATATCATGTGGGCTGCCTTCACGTTTTAACGCGGTGCGTGAAATAATCTCTTGATGCATGCCTTCATAATGTTGTTCTTCGGGCCACATGATCGCGCCGGGGGCGATGCCATTAACACGTATTTCAGGTGCCAATTCGCGCGCCATAGATTTGGTAAACATAATCAGGCCTGCCTTAGCAATGCTATATACCGAGTAATCTTTTAACGGCCGATCGCCATGTATATCGACAATATTTATGATGCAGCCTTGGTTTTGTTTTAACTCTGCTGCAAGTGCTTGGGTTAAATACAAGGGGGCTTTTAAATTTACTCCGATAAGATCTTCCCAAATATCTTCCGTCACATCTTTTAGGTCGGTTGGGTAAAATGATGAGGCATTGTTAATCAATGCATCTATTTGGCCAAATAGCGCAATGCCTTGCTCGACTAATTTTGGAATAGATTGATAATCCTTTAGGTCGCCTTTTAGCAACTTTACAGAATCTGAGCGTTGAGCATTAAGGCTATCCGCTAGGGCCATAGCATCTTTTTCAGAGCTGCGATAATGTAGAATAATATTCATGCCCGTTTGATGTAAGTGCTTAACCATTTCAGCGCCTACCCGCCGCGCCGCGCCGGTAATCATGATGGTCTTGTTTTTATCGCTCATCGTTTTTTAACCTAATTAATTTCTGCATAAATTTTAACATACCTGTTTTACTATTAGCGCGATGACTAGCTCAGATTTTTCCAACTCAAATTCTCATCTGCTTTCTCAAGCGCAACAGCTTACTACACAGCGTTGTGCGACAAGAATTAAAGAATCCATAAATGAAAAAGGTGAAATAGGGTTCGATGAATACATGCAGCTAGCACTGCATGACCCTGAGGTGGGGTATTACTACCAGCAGGATGAAATTTTCGGTAAAGAGGGTGATTTTACAACGGTGCCAGAAACCTCAGTGCATTTGGCGTTCTGTTTAGCGCATGCCTGCGCGAAATTAATTCGAGATGATGCGCAACGATGCATTTTAGAGATTGGTGCAGGTAGCGGTAAGCTTGCATCCGACTTGTTGAAATATTTAAAAACATGGGGAATGTTGCCTGGCCACTATTATATTTATGAGCCTAGCGAAGCGTTGCGTTCTAAGCAGCATGAATTTTTGGCGCAAGAGTTACCTGAATATGTTGAGCAGGTTGAGTGGTTAGAGAATCTTTCTGGAGATTCTAAATCTGGCAATATTGAAACCGTGATTATCATTGCTAATGAAGTATTAGACGCATTGCCAGTAAAGTGCTTTGAAGTAGGGCCACAAAAAATATACGAAAGATGTGTAACCTTGAGCCAAGAAAATGAATTTGTATGGATGCTTAAAGATCCACCCGAAAAACTAGATGCGGCATTAGACTTTATTACCGTAATGTTGGATGAGCCACTCGCCGAGGGTTACCAAAGCGAAATCAATCTACATCTTGAGCTTACGCTTTCATCTTGGGCGAATAGCTGTGAACAATGCGTAATGTTTTTGATTGATTATGGTTACCCGCGGCATGAGTATTATCACCCGCAGCGCCATATGGGTACACTACGTAGTTATTTTAAACACCAAGTGTCGGAAGATGTCTTTACCCATCCAGGACTTCAAGATATCACTGCCGACGTAGATTTTTCCGCAGTAGCAAAGATTGCTTCTTATTTAAGTATGGGGTTGTTGTCTTTTAGCTCTCAACGCAATTTTATGTTGGCGAATAATTTATTGGACTGGCAGCCTTCTGCAGACACTGAGGTGGAACGTATTGCACAGATTGCACAACTTAAACAACTTACACTGGGGTCTGCAATTAGCGAACGCTTTCAAGTTATGGTGTTGGGTAAAGGCATAGACTACGGCGCAGATCGATTTACTATGCGTGATATGTGCACAAGATTATAAAGAAGTTCTGAGTAACTCTAATATGTCGTTAAAAAATATCTCAAAATGCTCACGTATTAGTATATACGCTCCGTTTCTCGACATTTTTTGCCTAATCTCAGAATAACTCAGAGCTTCTTATTGAACTAAAATACGAATATGGGGACACTACACGCCTTTTTACTCGCCCTAGTTCAGGGGTTAACTGAGTTTCTACCTATATCTAGTTCTGCACACTTGGTGTTGTTGCCTGTGGTTATGGAGTGGCAAGATCAAGGTTTGGTAATGGATATTGCTGCTCATCTAGGCAGTTTGTTTGCGGTGCTGTTTTATTTTCGTCACGACTTAAATAAATTGATCAATGGGTGGCTGCAATCTTTTGGCGCAAATAATTCTAGTAATGAAGATGCTCGCTTAGCCTGGTTACTGCTGTGGGCAACGTTGCCTATTTTTATCGCCGCACTACTTGTGCAAGCTTATTTAATCCCGCATATGCGCAACGCAGTGGTGATTGGTGTTGCTTCTATTGTATTTGGCTTGTTGCTTTGGCATGCAGATAAAAACGGCAAGCAAATGCGCCATAACAACGATTTAACGATGCGCGATGCTTTAATGGTTGGTATTGCTCAGACTTTTGCGTTGATACCCGGTGCTTCACGTTCAGGGGTTACGATGACTGCAGGAATGTGGTTGGGGCTAACCCGCGTTGAAGCAGCGCGCTTTTCTTTCTTGTTAGCCATCCCGACCATACTTGCAGCTTCTTTATACGGCGGCTATAGGAGTTTGCAATACGATGTGGTGATTAACTGGGAGCTTACTCTGGGAGTGGCCGTATGTTCAGCTATAGTGGCTTTCTTATGTATTCACTGGTTTATAAAATTCATTAGCAAAATAGGTATGTTGCCGTTTGTAATTTATCGAATTTTATTGGGTGTTTTTCTACTGTTTGTATATTTATAACGTCTTGTAGCTTTACTAAGAGCTCTTTTCCTGTATTAATTTCTTAAGCAACTCTTGTTGCGCGCGCTGAATATTATTTGCCAGCTCATCGTGATTAATTTTTGCTTTTATCCAGGGTTCAATGTCGATATTTTCAATCGCACTTGCGGCGTGTTGTAAAAAAACTGCTTGCGAATATTCATTAGCACTATTTGCTGACTGGTATATGGCTGAGAATATCTTAAGTAGACTGGCAAAGCGTTCGGGCTTTCTTTTAACATCCAGGCTGCGCAATAATTTGAGTAGTTGTTTCTCATCTAACTTGAAAACATTATGACATTGATGCTGACGGGAAACGGTGAGCAATAACAATTCTTTGCATGTTTTCGGTAAGATAAGTTTTTCGCAAAGTGTCTGTGTATCGTGAGAGCCGGCTTCAAGTTGTTGGTAATATAAACCACCAATAAATGCCGCAAAACGCATACCAACATCATTTTCATCAACAGCAAGTTTATTTAAAGCAGTAAGCGCAAGTTCTCGCGAGTTTCGATTTGAAAATTCGTCATTAATGCTTGGGTGTGTTTGAGAAAGTGCATTGACGTTATACAGAACTAAAAAGAATTGCTCAGGAGCTGGCATAGTCAGTGCTTTATAGGTTTCTTGCCAAATTCGTTCTGGTGAAATTTCATGAATTTCTCTGCTGCTAACAATGTGGCGCATTAATTGTTGCGTTTCGTTAGCAATGGTAAAGCCTAAGTCGTGAAATTTTGCTGCAAACCGTGCTACACGAAGCACACGTAATGGATCTTCAGCAAAGGCTACAGACACATGCCGCAAAATTTTATCTTGTAAGTCTTGTTGTCCTCCATAAGGATCGATAAGTGAGTTTGATTCACTCTTGGCTATTGCGTTGATGGTTAAATCGCGACGCTGTAAGTCTTCCTCTAACGATACATCGGGTGAGGTGTGAATTTCGAATCCATGATAACCACGACCTTTTTTCCTTTCCGTGCGAGCCAAGGCATATTCTTCTTTACTCTGTGGATGTAAAAATACCGGGAAATCTTTGCCAACAGCTTTGTAACCCTTGGCTTCCATTTCTTCAGGGCTAGCTCCGATGACTACCCAGTCACGTTCTGTAACTGGGATATCTAAAAGCTCATCTCGTACCGCGCCACCGACTAAATAAACTTCCATTGTCAGAATTTGTAAGTGTGATAACGTAAAAACATGATAAAGGTTACGCGACAAGCAAGCGCAATTGTGTTGTTACTAGTATATGTTTCAGGATGTAGCACGATTGATTATTACCATCAGTCTATCTCGGGGCATTTTAATTTAATTTCAAAGCGTGAGCGCATTGTCGATATCGTAAACGATCCAACGCGAGACGAGAAACTAATTACGCAATTACATTTAGTAGAAGAGCTACGTTCCTTTGCTAGTGACTGGTTGAAATTACCTGACAATGATAGCTATCGTAGTTATGTTCAGCTAGATAAGCCCTATGTTACTTGGAATGTATTTGCGGCTCCTGAGTTTTCTGGCACTCTGCAGCAGTGGTGCTTTTTGGTGGTGGGCTGTGTTCCATACCGAGGTTATTTTGATGAGGTTGAGGCAAATAGTTATGCCGAGCAGCTTTCTGAACAAGGTTTAGATGTATATGTCGCCGGTGTGCCGGCCTATTCCACACTAGGATGGTTTGATGACCCATTATTGAGCAGCATGTTGGATAGGGGTGAAATTGTGGCGGCTGCGTATATTTTCCATGAACTCGCCCACCAGCAGTTTTATCTAAAGGGTGATGGTGCATTTAATGAAGCTTTTGCTACAGCGGTGGAGGAAATTGGTGTGCTGGAGTGGTTGCAGCAGCAAGACCGCGGCCAAGACGTACAACGTTATGATGATTGGTTGATACAAAAATCGATTTTTTCTGAGTTTGTTAAAAGTAGTCGTGACGAGTTTGAGGTGTTATATCAACAAGAATATGACATCAAAAAAATGCAAGCTGAAAAGGAAATCCTAATTTCTGAAATGAGAAGAAAATTTGCCAACCTGAGCAGTGAAAATAATCAGATTGCTAGATATTCAAAATGGATGGCGGGACCATTAAATAATGCACAGCTAGGTGCAATTTCTTTATATCGTGAACTGTTGCCTTCGTTTCGAAGAATTTTCGGTGTGTGTGAGAATGATCTTGATAGATTTTATGGCTATGTTGAAAGAATTGCGAAACTACCAGAAGAGCAGCGTGTAACGACACTACATACTACTGAAGTCTGCCAATAGTAATTTATTAAGTTGCGCGCTTTGCTCGAAACTGTTTGTACTCAGGTTTGTTTTGGAGATAGTCAGGCACAACAGATTCTAAAGCCGTAGGGCAAAGGCTAGCATCAGCGCATACGCTATCTTTTTGTAACGAGCGATAGTTATCGATGGAAAAAGGTTTTCCTGGCATATATTCAAGGATGCTCGCTTGTAACTTGGAAGCCCAGTTAGGTAAGCCAAAAACAGTTCTTCGTAAGCTGCTCATTTTTGCTACATACTTTACTAATTCTTTAAGACTGTATTGTTTCGGTCCACATAGATTAATTCTTTGATCAAATGTTTGCTTGTCAGTAAGTGCATTAGCCATTACTTGCACTACATCATCAACATATACCGGTGCAAATTTTGTGTCTGCACAGGCTAGTGGAAACATTAGTGGGGTGAATTTAAGTATACTTGCAAAGCGATTAATGAACGAATCTTCAGCACCAAAAATCACTGATGGTCTGAAACTTGTAACCGCAATTTTATTTACTGCAAAGGTATGCACATAATTTTCAGCCTCACCCTTAGTGCGCAAATAAAAGCTCTTTTCATCTGCACTAGCATTCAAAGCGCTCATATGTAGCAGTCTTGGTACTTTGCAGGTAGAACACATAGTGATAACTTTGTGAGCTAGTTCTACATGCGCAACATAAAAGCCACTGCCATCGTGTCCTTTCTCATTTAGAATTCCTACTAAGTTAATTACTGCATCACAATTTTCAAAGTGTTGTTTTAAATCACTTTCATTATGAATATCTGCTTGGTTCAGTTCTAATGAAGGCAACACTAATAATTCTCTGTGCCGCTCACGCTGACGAGTCAATACTTTTACCTGGTGGCCACGTTTAACCAGTTCAGCGCATAGGTGACTACCTACAAAGCCTGTTCCGCCCAATACGCATATCGTTAAGTTTTTCATTTGCCATCGCTGATTTAATTATCCACGTGAATTATGAATAAGCAGCTAGATTTTTGATAGCTTATTCTCTATATGTCAAAACTTGTCGAGGATAGGGTTAACGATGGATTGCGTGGGAAGTGTTGCTATTTAGGCTAAAAATCCACCGATTACAGCCACACTATTGTGAAAAATACGGCATTTATCGGTAAAATTAGCCATATTTGCCATGCTAGCCAGTAAAGGCTTGTAATCATATTAAGAATGCATAAAAATACAGTTATCTACTTTTGACCCCCTTGAGCGCGCCATTCCAGGTGTTCAGTTTTTCAAACAAAGTTTTTTATCAATCGGAGTTTTACTAAGTGAGCGAAAGTATTTGTCACATAACAGATGACAGTTTTGAAGAAGAAGTATTAAATAGCGAGCAACCTGTGTTAGTTGATTATTGGGCAGAATGGTGTGGCCCATGCAAGATGATTGCTCCACTTTTGGATGAGATTGCTGCCGATTATGAAGGTAAGCTTAAATTTACCAAACTTAATATAGACGATAATCCAAATACACCACCAAAGTATGGTATTCGTGGGATACCAACATTAATGATTTTCAAAAATGGTAATGCCGAAGCCACTAAAGTAGGTGCGTTATCAAAATCGCAGTTAACTGCATTTATTGATCAAAGTATTTAATATTAAACCTTTCACACTATCTTCATTTTACCTAATTAATTAATACAAACTAAAAATATATACCGACCGTACTAGATAATTCGTCTAGTAATTTTTCATAAATTTTTTCCAAAAATTTACCAAGAAACTTACTAGATTTTTCTAAGATATAACGTTCCATAAGCGTTATTAACATTGCTAGCAATGCACTATCGGATTGCTGCAAAAAACATCCTTGACCTATTTAACCAACAGACTTATATGCTATGAATTTAACTGAACTAAAGATAAAACCAGCTGCCGAATTGATCGATATCGCTGCGGACATGAAGATCGACAATTTGTCGCGATCACGTAAGCAAGACATTATCTTTTCAATTCTTAAAGCACATGCCAAGAACGGTGAAGATATCCTTGGCGATGGCGTACTAGAAATTTTGCAAGATGGTTTTGGGTTTTTACGTTCTGCGGATTGTTCATATCTTGCTGGGCCAGATGATATTTATGTATCGCCTAGCCAAATTCGTAGATTTGGATTGCGTACTGGAGACACAGTATCTGGAAAAATTCGTCCACCTAAAGATAGCGAGCGCTATTTCGCTATGCTTAAAGTGGACAAGATTAACTTCGACAAACCTGAAAATGCTAAGCGCAAAATCTTATTTGAAAACTTAACCCCGTTACATCCGGATGAGCGTCTAAAGCTTGAGCGTGGCAATGGCAGTACCGAAGACATCACCGCACGTATTATTGATATCTGTGCGCCGATTGGTAAGGGCCAGCGCGGTTTGATTGTTTCACCTCCAAAAGCTGGTAAAACCTTAATGCTACAAAATATTGCGCAAAGTATTACTACCAATCAGCCAGAGTGTTTCCTAATCGTTCTGTTAATAGATGAACGACCGGAAGAAGTTACCGAAATGTCGCGTATGGTGCAAGGTGAAGTGGTTTCCAGTACTTTTGACGAACCTGCGAGTCGTCACGTGCAAGTTGCTGAAATGGTCATTGAAAAAGCTAAGCGCTTAGTGGAACACAAAAAAGATGTTGTGATTTTGCTGGACTCGATTACCCGTCTAGCACGCGCCTATAACACCGTAGTGCCTGCATCAGGCAAAGTGTTAACCGGTGGTGTGGATGCCAACGCATTACAAAGACCAAAACGATTTTTTGGTGCAGCGAGAAACATTGAAGAAGGCGGCAGTCTTACCATTATTGCAACCGCACTGGTAGAAACTGGCTCTAAGATGGATGAAGTGATCTACGAAGAATTCAAAGGCACCGGTAATATGGAAATCCATATGGACCGCCGTATTGCTGAAAAACGTGTTTTCCCTGCGATTAACATTAATCGTTCAGGTACGCGCCGCGAAGAATTAATCACCGATAAAGATGAGTTAGCCAAAATTTGGGTGTTGCGTAAGTTCTTACATCCTATGGATGAGATAGAAGCAATTGATTTCATGCTTGCTCGTATGCAATCCTCCAAAACTAATAATGAGTTTTTTGATGCTATGAAAAGGTCGTAAGCAAATTGTCGTGAAGAAACGTTCATAAAAAACATTTGTATTAGATGCTAGGTTTTCTGCTGGTAGCTTTTAAATTCTAAAACCTGAAACACCCTATCAATTGTATTGTCAATTGACTCGGGACTAGCATGCAATTGTGCCAGTACTCGATGTCCAAATAACAAAGTCATTAAAAAGCGTGCTAACTCAATTGAATTTTCTTCACATTTAATTTCGTCATTCTGTTGTGCTTTAACTAACAGTACATAAATGCGTGATTCAATTTCTTGAAGCTTTAACTGTACATAATAACGTAACTCTTTTTCATCATCGGGTATCTCAAATGCGCCGTAGACGAGTAGGCAGTGTGCATCGGGAGTACGGTTCGGCATGCTATCGCCGTCATTTTTTAAAAAAGCTTTTAATGCATCAAGGCAGTTGTCATTTTGTTCATCACAGGCATCCAAATATGCAACTTGGCGTTTAGTGTAGTACTCGATAACTTCCGTGTATAAACCTGATTTGTTTTCAAAAGCAGAATAGATGCTACCAGGCTGCAAGCCGGTAGCTTTAGTGATGTCCTTTATGGTTGTGCGTTGAAAACCCTTACGCAAAAAAACTTGCGATGCTTTATCAAGCACATCATTTCGTTCAAACGCCGGTTGCCGCCCCATAGCAATCTTCCCCAATGACATTGATTTGTCACTCAATAATTTAATAATTATTGAGTGACAAATCAATTATTAATGTGATTATATGTATTTATTAATTATTACCTTTCAATATAAGTGTATTTAAAAAACTTTCAATATAAGATTAACTAATCTTAACGATAGCTTATAATAATAATTATATGTAATTGTATTACATGGAGATTTACAGGGATGAAAAATGTAAGAAAAACCAAAATTGCTATATATAGCTTCAAACGTAATAGAAATTTGTTTTAAAAAATAGTTTTTAAAGGGATAAATATTTAAAATATTATTGAGTAAATGTTCAAGTATTGCTTTTAGTGGCACGGTACCCAATATCATTTCTATAAAACATATGCGGCCAGGATATTTGTTTTGTTACTTCGTATGCATGCTTTTGAGCATCAGTAATGTTATTTCCAAGTGCGGTTGCGCATAATACTCGACCGCCATTGGTAACAACATTGCCCTCATCTATTTTGGTACCTGCGTGAAAAACTTTTTGTGTAGCTGATTCTTTAGGTAAGCCTTGAATGATTTCACCTTTATCATAATGTTCTGGATAGCCGCCAGCAGCGAGCACAACGCCCAGTGCAGCGCGTGAATCCCAATTAATAGTGTGTTGATCTAATTCTTGATTTACTCCCGCTAAACACAGTTCAGCAAAATCTGATTGCATACGCATGAGTATCGGTTGTGTTTCAGGATCACCAAAGCGGCAATTAAACTCCAGCACCTTAGGGGTTAAGTCCCCGTCGATCATCAGACCGGCATATAAGAAACCAACATAGGGAGTACCTTGCTTAGCAAATCCATTTACGACGGGTGTTATCACTTGATCTAATATTTTTTGGTGCATGGCTTCATCTATAATCGGTGCTGGAGAGTAAGCGCCCATACCGCCGGTGTTCGGCCCTTTGTCACCATCGTCTCGCGCTTTGTGATCTTGCGAACTGGCCAGTGGCAAAATGTTTTTGCCATCCACCATGCAAATAAAACTCGCTTCTTCACCCTGAATAAACTCTTCAACTACAATGCGATGTCCTGCATTCCCAAAACTTGAGCCACTTAACATATGTTTAGCGCATTGCAATGCTTCTTGTTTGTCTTGTGCAATCACAACACCTTTACCTGCGGCTAAACCATCCGCTTTGATTACGATTGGGAAAGATTGTGAGGAAATATAATCTTCGGCTTCTTGGTAATTAGTAAATACTGCGTAGCCGCCGGTAGGAATACCATTTTGTTGCATAAATTGTTTGGCAAAGGCTTTAGAGCCTTCTAGTTGTGCAGTTGCAGCGGTGGGTCCATAGATGGGCAGTGATGATTCGTTAAACTCGTCAACAATACCTGCTACTAAGGGGGCTTCTGGGCCTACTATTGTGAGATCTATATTTTCTTTATTTGCAAAAGATTTCAGTTCAGAAGTATTCTCCGCATCGATAGCAATATTTTCAGTTTTTGTTTCAACTGCGGTGCCTGCATTTCCAGGTGCTACAAAAATTTTGGAAACGCTGGGAGAGTGACTTAATTTCCATGCCAATGCATGTTCGCGGCCACCGCCGCCAATGACGAGTATTTTCATTTAATGTGTCTAGTAATAAATTTGGTAATAAATCTAGGAATAATTTGTAAGCACATAGGCTAAAGTAATAGGTAATGTAATCATAGCGAATAGGTTGCCGAGTAACACTATGGATGCAACGGACTTAGGTTGCTGATTAAATCTTTCAGCAAATAAAAAATTCATCACTGCAGGGGGTAAGGTGCCAAAGAGTAGTAATGAGCCTGCTTGTATAGCAGTAAATTCAAATACCATTACTAGCGAAAATGCAATTCCAAACCCAACCGCGGGAGTAAGTACTGCAAATAATAAACCCACTTTCCATTCTTGAAAATCGATCGATGCTATACGCACGCCTAATGAAAATAACATTAATGGAATAGCAATTTGGCCTAGCATGGTGATGGGTAGCATGGCACTTTCGGGAATCGCGATAGGTGATGCATTTATGGCTAATGCGACTATAGCCGCCCAAATTACAGTTTGTCGCAACAGTATTTTGATGCCCTGGCCTGCACTTAGAATATATGTACCTAGGCCATAGTGCATCAGGTTGCCTACTAAAAACAAAACCAAGCCAGTAACCAAGCCGGGCTTACCAAACGCAAGGCTCATGACTGGTAATCCAACATTGCCCGCATTATGAAACATCATCGGTGGTGCGATCGTGCGGAAAGGATAATTGGTGATTTTGGAAATCAAAAAGGCTATGACACCTGCGAGTAGAACAATTGCTAACCCAGCTAGGGCCAGTGATATATGTGGCGCTAGAGAAAAAGTTTTGTCACTTAAAGAAGAAAAAACCAATGCCGGTACAAAAACATCTATATTAAGATGGTTTGCAGTACGCATTTCTAGCTTTGAAGCTCGCCCTAATACAGCGCCAACTGCTACGATCGCAACAATCGGGAACATGATGCTGATAATTTGAGTAATAAGCGCCATGTGGGATCTATTATATCGCGTTAGGTGCTATTAATAATCGTAAATTTTGTTTTTAGATGAGGCGAAGTACTTTCGAAAAGCGGAATTTGCGAAAGTGTAAATGAGCATCGCAGAAAGTGCTGCAACGAAGTATTAAAACAAAAGATGCATTATAAAAAGCACCTAATGGCGGAAGTGACGCATGTTGGTCAGAACCATTGCCATGCCAAGCTCATCTACTGCTTCGATTACGTCTTTATCATTAATTGAGCCACCTGGATGAATGATAGCTGTAATTCCATTCTCATGTGCTGCATCAATTGCATCTCTAAAAGGAAAAAATGCATCAGAAGCCATAACCGATCCAGCCACTTCTAAATTTTCATCTTGGGCTTTGATAGCAGCGATGCGAGCAGAGTAGACACGGCTCATCTGGCCTGCCCCTACACCAATGGTTTGTTGATTGCGTACATAGACGATAGCATTAGATTTAACAAACTTAACCACCTTCCATGCAAATAAGAGGTCAGTGAGTTCTTGTTCGGTAGGTTGACGTTTAGAGACAACCTTTAAATCATCTTTATTGATAACCCCTAGGTCACGATCTTGTACTAATAAACCACCTGATACACGCTTATAGTCAAACGATTCAAATGTTCCTTCCCAAGCCCCACACTTAAGTACGCGAACATTCTTTTTCTCTGCTAAAACTTTACGAGTATCATCTGGAATAGTGGGTGCAATTAATACTTCTACAAACTGACGATCAATAATGGTCTTAGCGGTCTCAGCGTCTAAGGCTTGGTTGAAGGCAATGATGCCTCCAAATGCAGATATAGGGTCAGTTTGATAAGCAAGCTCATAGGCTTGCAAAATATTATCTGCAGTTGCAACACCACAAGGATTAGCATGTTTAACAATTACACATGCAGGTGTTGAGAATTGACGTACACATTCTAAAGCTGCATCGGTATCGGCAACATTGTTATAGGACAGTTCCTTGCCTTGTATGACTTTAGAGGTTGCAACACTAGGTTCGAGCGCGCCTTCTTCAACATAAAACGCACCACGTTGATGTGGATTCTCACCATAACGTAATACTTGAGACTGTTGAAACTGAAGATTGAGAGTGCGAGGAAAGGTTTCGTCACTATTCGGTAATTTCTTACCTAAGTAGTTCGCGATCATGCCATCGTATTGTGAGGTGTGCTCAAAGGTTTTAACTGCAAGGTCAAAGCGCAACTCATCATCCAATACACAATCGTTACTATTAAGCTTATCTAGTATCGTTGCATAATCTGCTGGATTAACAACGACTGCAACATGCTGATGGTTTTTTGCTGCTGCACGCAGCATGGTGGGTCCGCCTATATCGATATTTTCAATCGCATCTTCTAGTGAGCAGTCCGGCTTCGCTACTGTAGCGGCAAATGGGTATAGATTAATGACAACTAAATCTATCGGCGGAATATCATGTTGTTGCATGACATCATCATCAATACCACGACGACCAAGTATGCCACCATGAATTTTAGGGTGTAGTGTCTTTACTCGGCCATCCATCATCTCAGGAAAGCCGGTGTGGTCGGATACTTCTGTTACAGAAATTCCATTTTCACTGATTAATTTGGCGGTGCCGCCGGTTGATAGCAACTCAATTTTTAATTTACTTAACTCGCGTGCGAAATCTACGATGCCGGTCTTATCGGAAACGCTGATTAAGGCACGTCGAACGGTTTGTGGCCCTAAATTTGCCAACTAGGGATAGCCAGACAAAAGTCTAAATTGATTCGAGAGTTGGAGCTGCTAGTCTACTAGTTTAGGCCGTATAGTTTAAGTTTCTTGCGTAGTGTACCGCGGTTGAGTCCTAGGCATCTGGCAGCTTTGGTTTGGTTGCCATTGCAGTATTCCATCACCGATTCAAGTAGCGGTCGCTCTACTTCTTCAGTAAACATTTTATACAGCTCTTCAGGCTCGTGACCACTTAAAGAGTTTAAGTAAAGGCGTAACGAATTTTTTACATTGTCACGCAAAGGCGACTTGCGACGCTCTTGATGTAAAGTGGTTACTTGTGCTGTAGAAAATGATGTATTCATGCGGCTAACTCCGTTATGTTTGTATGCTGGTATGTAAAGAATTCTTTTAAAAATTTTTGTTGTTGTTTAGGGCAATCTGCTTTTAACAACAAGTCTTTAAACATCGCAAAGCCTTTATAATATTTTAAGTACCAAGTGATATGTTTTCGAGCAACACGAACACCCACCTTATTTCCATAATGCGAGTATAGCCCAACAATGTGAGTTATAACCACACTTTCGATTTCTTTCAATGAGGGTGTAGGCAGCGTCTTTTTATTTTGCAATAGGTAATTTACTTGATTAAATATCCAAGGATTACCTTGCGCCGCTCTTCCAATCATAATCGCATTTGCTCCAGTAAAAGCCAAGACCTTTTTTGCAGTTTGTGGAGAATTAATATCACCATTTGCAATTACTGGAATTGACACAATATTTTTTACAGATTTTATTGTGTTGTATTCAGCATTGCCGTTATACATGCATTGACGTGTGCGTCCATGTATGGCAAGTGATTGTATGCCTGAAGATTCAGCTATTTTGGCAATGTTTATTGCATTGCGTTGTTGAGGGGTTACACCGGTACGTATCTTTAGCGTGACTGGTACATCTACTGCATTAACTACTGCTTCTAAAATGTTGGCAACATTTTTTTCGTCGGCTAAAAGAGCAGAACCTGCATTACTTTTACAAACTTTTTTTGTAGGACAACCCATATTGATATCAATAATTTGCGCGCCTTTGTCGATACAAAGTTTTGCAGCGGTTGCTATAATTTGTGGTTGCGTTCCTGAAATTTGCACAATGCGTGGTTCAGGGTCGGTAGGTTTGATAATGCGTTGTGAACTTTTGTTGCTCTTCCACTGTGCAATATCCGAGGTAAGCATTTCTGCAACTGTTGCAGCAGCACCTTTTTGCATACAAATATTGCGATAGACACTATCTGTAATTCCAGCCATAGGGGCTAACAACACATTGCTAGTGAGAGTATAGGGCCCTATTTTCAAGGGCTTATCGCTCACAGTTTGTTTAGTGGAATTCGAATTCATATGCGATCACTTTATTTCCAGGATCTAATACTTCTAAGCGTGCGCCTACCGGTTGATTAGGGGACATTAGTGTATCCGCAAGTGATTTATTAACAAGATAGTCTTTTGGGCTAAAGCGACGTACGGCAACAATCTTCCCATGGGTGTCGAGTAATGTGATCTCTAGCAATGGATAAGCTTGCGCTGACGGGCTTTGGTTTACAAAAGAGGTAGTTATCATTAACGCTTTCTTTATATTTGGATGCGTGTATATATTACGGTTGAGTATTTTAATCGCAGCTAAATCACGTTGATTGTTTTTGCCACAGCCGATTGTGTTACAAAAGCTGTTCACCCAAGTGCGAGGCAGCATATCTACATTTTGCCAATAACTAATTTGTCCGAGAAAAAATAGCGCTAAGCCAATTGCACCTAATGTAAAAACAGCAATTTGAATAGGGCTATTTGTTTTGATCAGTATATTGCCGCCAAAGTCATCACGAATAACAGTAGGAATTCTTTCTGCATCCGTTAATGCGTCATCATCGCTTTGCTGCTCAAGTTCAGAAGCCTCTGCATCGTCACTCGTATCATCGCTGGGCCATTGATCATCGTTAAAGTCTTGATTATTTTCTGGTTGCCAAGATTCTGATGTGGTTGCATTGGGGTTGTGATCTTTTTCTATATGTTCTCTACCATTAAAAACTGAATCACAAATACCGCATCTAACTAAACCCTCTGCCATATGGAGTTGTTCAGTGGTGACACGAAATACAGCACGACACTCTGGGCATTTGGTATACATTGTTAAGTAAAAACTATAACTTTATAGAGTAACTTTAAAATTAACTTAGAGAAGCTTCAACTAATAACCATTCATTTTTCGAGTGAATATTATCGAACTTAAAAGTTGGTTCATATACCCGCTTAATTTGATCAAGCTGTTGTTCAAGTATACCGGATAAAATTATTTTGCTAGTAGGCGTCATGGCTTTAGCAAAGTCTGCACTAAATTTAAGTAAGGGTAGTAACAGGATGTTGGCAATTAACACATCGCAGGTTTGCTGTGGTGGGCTGTTTGCT
>CAYXVH010000160.1:0-18981 GCA_964468615.1 uncultured Thiotrichales bacterium
GCTGTGCCGACTAGCCATGGCATAAATGATGCATTTTCAACAGGGTCCCAAAACCACCAGCCGCCCCAACCAAGCTCGTGGTATGCCCACCAACTTCCAAGTGTAATACCTATGGTTAAAAACACCCATGCAAACGTCGCCCATGGTCGCGACCATCGAGCCCATGCAGAATCAAGCTTACCGCCTAATAACGCTGCTATTGCAAACGCGAAGGCAACTGAAAATCCAACATAACCCATGTACAGCATGGGTGGATGAATAACTAACCCAGGATCTTGTAGTAGTGGATTTAAATCTTTTCCTTCAAGCGGTATGGGGAAAATTCGCTCAAACGGATTCGAAGTAAGCAACATGAATAATAAAAAACCAACACTTACAAAACCCATCACACCTATTACGCGAGCCATCATGATATTAGGCAGACTACGGCTAAAGATTGTCACCGCAAAAGTCCAAACACCAAGCATTAGCACCCACAACAACAAAGAACCTTCGTGCGCACCCCACACAGCAGAAATTTTATATTGAAGTGGCAATGCAGTATTCGCATTATTTGCAACATATAAGACTGAAAAATCGTTTTTGATAAAACTGTAGGTTAAACATATATAACTGATGACTAAAAATAGAAATTGTCCTCGCGCTGCTGGTTTTGCAACAGCAATCCACTGACTTGTATTCGTTTGTGCGCCAAGAATTGGTACAACGGTCTGCACTAGCGCTAAGCAAAGTGCAATAATTAAGGCGAAATGACCGATTTCTGGAATCATATTAAATTGAACACTATTGGGTAGGCTTACTAATAATTTTTCTTAGGAATATTTTCAGGATGCGATGCCCCAGATTCTTTCAATGCATTGGCAACTTCTGGAGGCATATAGTTCTCATCGTGCTTGGCTAATACCTCTTGCGCGATGATTATTCCATCAGAATTCAACTTACCCTGCGCCACGATTCCTTGACCTTCTCGAAACAAATCAGGAAGCAAACCTTTATATCGCAAAGTAACGGTTCCCGCAGTATCCGTTAAGTCAAATTCTGTTGTAACCCCATCTCCAAAACGATTAACACTGCCTTCTACAACCAAACCACCTACTCTAAATAATTTATCTTGTTGCACATTTCCTGCAGCAATTTCAGCCGGAGTGTGGAAGTAGGTTTTATTTTTCTGTAGTGCATATACACCAAGTGCAGTTGCACTACTAAAACCAATAAACAATATGGTAATAAATATTAAACGTTGCTTTCTCTTAGGTCTCATAAATATTTTTCTCGTCTATTCTTCTAGGCTATCTTCAATTTCTCTAAATAATATTTTCTTGCGTCTATTAGCAAAGAATATACTCAGCACTAGCGCTATCATTGTGATTCCGTACGAACCCCAAACATACATCCACTTACCATCCATGTAGAAAAATTCTTGCATGATTAATTTTCCGTTACTAATCCTTTAACCCACTTCGTTGCACGTTCGCGCGAAATTATTTCATTCCGTATACGCATAATTAATACCCATACAAAATATACTTTAAATGCAATGGCCATTATCAAAAGCGGATACAACATACTTGCATCCATTGATGGCTTATCAGTAACAATTTCCATATTTGGCTGATGCAAAGAATTCCACCAGGTTACCGAATAATGAATAATTGGAATATTAATCACCCCAACAATTGCCAGCATACTAGCTGCTTTGGCAGCAACGCGTTTATCTTCAATAGATGAGTAGATTGCAATTACACCAAAGTACAAAAATAATAATATTAATTCAGAGGTTAATCGTGCATCCCATGTCCAATAGGTGCCCCAGGTAGGCTTTCCCCAAAGCATTCCTGTAATCAGCGCAACCGCGGTAAACACAGCACCGATTACTGCACATTCCGAAACTACAATTTCTGAAATTTTAGTCTTCCATACCAATGCGACAAAACCTGCAGCTGCCATGACCATGTAAACAAACATAGACATCCATGCAGCAGGCACATGAATAAATATGATCCTGTACGACTCACCTTGCTGATAGTCTGTTGGCGCAATTACCAAACCCCAATACAGCCCAATTGCAGTCAATATAATAGTTAAAGCACCTAACCACGGCACCCATTTTCCAGACCACTCATAGTAGTACTTTGGAGAAGATAATTTATGAAACCATGCCCACATACGTTAACTCATACTTATTTTTAAAGATCCACTAATAGCTAGAGGCGCCAAAATTAAAGCTAATATTAATCCTGCTCCCAACATTGCAACGTAACCAGAATAAGGTAAGCCTTCAATCGCAGCACTTACTGCGCCAGAAGCAAAGATTAAAACAGGTATATAAAGCGGCAATACCAAAAGGCCTAATAATACACCACCGCCACGTAATCCTGCTGTCAGCGCTACACCTATTGCGCCAATTAAGCTGAGTATCGGTGTACCAATTAATACTGTGATAAATAATGTGGGTATTGCTTGCTGCGGTATATACAAGAGTAGAGCCATCAATGGCACGATAATCAACATTGGTAGCCCGGTAATCAACCAATGCGCGATGACTTTACCTAGTATCAACACCGTTGGCGGATGCTGGCTTAGAAACAACTGTTCTACACTGCCATCATCAAAGTCTTGACGGAAAATACTTTCCATTGAGATCAATGCTGCTAATAACGCGGTTACCCACACCACACCTGGTGCCAGCTGACTTAAAAATACCTGGTCCGGGCTAACCCCTAAAGGAAATAACGTTACTACAATTACGTAAAATAGAATTGGATTCATTAATTCAGCGCGTCGACGAAATGCAACTAATAAATCGCGACGTATTATTGTAAGAAGAGCACTTAACATAATCTATTTTACAAACTAGAAAGATTGATTTGTTTCATTATTGTAGATGGAAGTTTTAATTCTCTATGCGTAGTAACAATCAACATCCCTTTTTGTTCTAAGTGATTTTTCAACACCATTTCAAATTCAGTAACAAAATCCCTATCTAATGCAGTTAACGGTTCATCTAAAATCCATAGTTGTCTTTCTTCAAGCTGTAATCTCGCTAAAGCAACACGACGCTTTTGGCCTGCAGAGAGTTTACGTGTAAGGATATTTCTCTGTTTAAACAAACCAACAGCACGAATAATCTCCTTTATCTCTACTTCAGTTCGATTAGAACCCACTAAACGTTGAGCGAATACAAGATTTTCTATTACGGTTAGGTCTAGCTTAACTCCTGAAGCATGACCTATATATGAGATTTGCTGTTGGTAGCTTTCATGACCTTCAACTGATTTACCATTCCAAGTTATCTCACCATCAGCTGGGTAATTAAAACCACATAGAATTCTAAGCAAACTTGTCTTACCACTACCGTTAGACCCCTCAACTACCAATGCTTCACTCGATTGAAGTTCGAGATGAACATTAGAGAATAGTTCAGTACTACCTTTCACACATTTCAAGTCATGTGCTTCGAGTACGCTTACCTCCTGTGTGCGCATAGCATTATAATAATTAAGGAAAAATGTAGGTTAAGATGGGTAACTCATTAATTACATAGAGATCTTAACACGTGGTGGCGTAGATGCGACGAATGACGGTATGACACCGATAATTGGCACATTAAAGCGAATTGAAATAGCGTTTTATCCAAGAATTAGCCCTAAAACAAGCACTTTTAGTAGTTGAAAAATCAAGCCTGAAATTCGCCCGCACAATCAGTAGAATGGCGTGCTTTTCAGCCGCCAATCACATTTACTTGCCCAAATGACTCACGTATTTCACCAACGCCTAACCTTGTCGACTACTTGATGAGCATCTTTAACCCCCCTCTGCCTGGCAAAAACCATTCGCATGTAACCTGGGGACGCACTTATGGGTGCAGCAAAGGATTGGCGCTGGCTAAAGCGGTTGAACAATTCAGTGGTCTGACATTAATCATCACTCCAGATATTCAAGCCGCACATAATTTAGAAAGTGAGCTCACCTTTTTCTGTAACCAAGGGATAGAAATCTATTTATTCCCAGATTCTGAAACCCTGGCTTACGATGTATTTTCTCCACATGAAGACATTATTTCTGATCGCATCTTGGCGTTAAGTGCATTACCCAAAACAAAACAAGGCGCGCTTATAATTTCTGCAGGAACTATTTTATCAAAATTAGCTGCTAAAGATTTTATTCTCGGCCAATCGATAAATCTCGCTGTAAGTGATCAACTAAATATAGAAGCTTTTAAAAAAACTTTAGTTAAAGCCGGCTACCAATATGTTTCACAAGTAATGACACATGGTGAATTTGCGGTACGAGGTTCTATTATTGATTTATTCCCAATGGGCAGTAATCAACCCTATAGGATAGATTTATTTGACGATGAAATTGAAACCATTAGAACATTCAATCCCGAAACACAAGTATCTATAGATAAAGTCGAATCATTCCAAGTACTCCCCGCTCGCGAATTTCCTACAGATGAAAAAGCGATTAAACGTTTTCGACAAAATTATAGAATCCAATTTGAAGGTGACCCAAACAACAGCGTGATCTATCGCGGAGTAAGCAATAATAATCTTCCATCGGGAATTGAATATTATTTGCCATTATTCTGCGAGAAAACCAGCAACTTCTTTGATTACTTACCAGACAATAGCCAATTAGTTTTAATCGAAGATATTGTAGATATTGCAACCGATTTTGAGAATGATGTTTTTCATCGCTATGAACAACGTAAATACGATATAGAACGCCCACCTTTACACCCAAAGCAGCTATGGATCTCTAGTGATTACTTTGAAAAAAGTATATTCAAGCTTAATACCATAAAGTTACAACAATATGAGCTAGAACAACTGCACCGCGACCAATATAACTTTGACGCACAAGCACTCCCGACATTAACCATAAATTCACGCATCAAAGACCCTGCAAGCGAACTAATACGCTTTATCGAATCTAGTGGAAATAAAATATTATTTTTAGCCGAATCACCAGGCAGAAGAGAATATGTTTTAGATGTGCTTAAAGGCTTCCAAGTTACACCTACTGTTGTTGGTTCGTGGCATGAGTTTTTAGAAAAAGACCACGCTCTTGCCATCGCACTTGGTCCATTAGATAGTGGCTTGATACTGCAACAAGAAAAAATTGCAATTGTTACAGAAAGCAATTTATTCGGTGCAAGAGCTAAACAAAAGAGACGCCGACGCAGACAGATACGTGATGCTGAATCATTAATTAAAAATCTTTCAGATCTAAGCGAGGGTTCACCAGTAGTCCATGAAGATCATGGTGTAGGTCGCTTCAAAGGTTTAAAAACGTTGAGCCTTAGCGGAACAGACACTGAATTTCTTACTCTAGAGTATGCAGATAGCGACATTCTCTATGTGCCCGTCTCGTCATTACACTTAGTAAGTCGCTATAGTGGTGCGTCAGAAGAAAATGCACCTCTTCACCACCTTGGCGGTGAAGCCTGGAAAAACATTAAACGTCGTGCTGCACAACGAGCACGCGACGTTGCTGCCGAGTTATTAGATATTTACTCACGACGCGAAGCCAAACTAGGATTCCAATATAAAATTGATCACATTGAAAATAATGCATTTTGCAGCACCTTCCCATATGAAGAAACGCCCGATCAATTAAAGGCGATTGAAGATGTAACACAAGACATGGAATCTACACGCCCGATGGACCGTGTTATCTGTGGAGATGTAGGATTTGGAAAAACCGAAGTTGCAATGCGAGCTGCTTTTATTGCCGCCAATGCAGGCAAACAAGTTGCTGTTCTTGTACCCACTACCCTTCTTTGCTCACAACATTTTCAAACTTTCAGTGATCGTTTTGCAGACTTGCCTATTGAAATTGAATGCTTATCAAGATTTATTCCTGCCAAAAAACAAAAAGAAGTTTTAGTAAGCTTAGAAAGCGGTAATGTTGATGTTGTTATAGGTACACATAAATTATTTAACACCTCTATTAAATTTAAAAATCTTGGTTTAGTCATTGTTGATGAAGAGCAACGCTTTGGTGTTCGTCAGAAAGAAATTCTTAAGAAAATGCGCACTGAAGTAGACATCTTAACATTAACGGCGACACCTATACCCAGAACCTTAAATATGTCGCTAAGCGGCTTACGCGACCTTTCCATTATCGCCACGCCACCTAATCAACGACTTGCGATAAAAACATTTGTAGGAACATGGAATGACAACATGATCCAAGAAGCCTGCATGCGCGAAATGAAGCGTGGCGGACAAGTGTTTTTTCTACATAATGAAGTAAAGACGATTGAAAAAGTTGCTAAAGATATTCAACAACTATTACCCGATAGCACAATTCGCATCGCCCACGGCCAAATGCCTGAAAAAGAACTCGAACAAGTGATGTTGGATTTTTACCATCAACGTTTCAGTATTTTAGTCTGTACAACTATCATAGAAAATGGAATTGATATACCTACAGCCAACACCATCATCATCAATCGAGCAGACAAACTTGGTCTTTCACAATTGCACCAGATCCGTGGTCGTGTAGGTCGCTCTCATCACCGTGCATATGCTTATCTTATTGCCCCTCCGCGTGCAGCTATGACGTCAGATGCTGTAAAGCGCTTAGAAGCTATCGAATCATTAGAAGATTTAGGCGCAGGATTCACCCTTGCTACTCACGATCTGGAAATTCGTGGTGCCGGAGAATTACTGGGTGCTGAACAAAGTGGTCAGATTCATGAAGTAGGCTTCACATTATATAATGAGCTGTTAGGCCGCGCGGTTGAAGCATTGAAGGCAGGCGAAATTCCAGATCTTGACCAACCGCTTGATCAAGGTATTGAAGTCAATCTAGGCGTGCCGGCACTCATTCCAGATGATTATTTGCCCGATATTCATGGTCGACTCGTAATGTATAAACGTATCGCCAGCGCTAAAACCAATGATGATCTTGATGATTTGGAAATTGAATTGATTGATCGTTATGGACTGTTACCAGAGTTTGCTAAAAATTTATTTTTGGTCACCCATCTTAAACTACTCGCAAGCAGCTTTGGCGTATCACGTATTGAGATGAGTCATGAAACTGCACGCATTCATTTTGGCAAGTCTCCTAAAATAGATACAACTAAAATCTTAGAATTGATATTGCAAGAACCCGATACCTATAAGCTTGATGGTTCTGAAAAGCTCACCATTTACACAGAAACTGAAAATATTACGGAACGAATTGACACCATCGTGAATCTATTAAATGATCTACAATTAAAACAAGCCGCCTAACCCTTCATACAGAATCTTATGCCCCCACTAATTAAGCCTTGCTTCATCGTCGTTTTACTGTTTTTTTCTCAAGCAGCAATAAGCAAAGATTACATCGTAGAAATGATCTTTTTTGCCAACACCAATACCGGTACTAATTCAGTACATATTTCAAACCAAGCTTTAGCACCAGATTTAGGTGACTCGATCTCGCTCAATCAAGGCGCGCAATCAAATGGTTTTGTGTCACTTACCTCAGATACCTTTTCACTTTCTGGCAAAGCAGATGCCCTCAATAAATCGGGCAAATACCGTGTTCTTAAACACATATCATGGTTACAACCAGGACTCGCCAAAGAAGATGCTATATCAGTTCGCGTCCATGCAGGTAAAAATTATAAAGATGAGTTCAATGAACGAGCTTTTACCAATCAGCCAGTAAATGAACTAGATGGCACAGTAAAAATTGTATTAGGTCGATATTTACATCTATTCACTGATTTAGTTTATCGCAAAACATTTAGCGTGAGCTCAGGTGATGCATTAGGCCGCGATCGTATACTTGCAGACTTCCCTGTCAAAACACATCGTAAAATGCGCAGCAGCACATTGCATTATATTGATCACCCATATCTTGGCATTCTTATTGAAATCCGCCCTGCTGGTTGAGTAAGTACATTGAAGTACCAATAAGAGTTGCAACATGGATGTGGCTTCTGATTCAATTTTCTCTTTTCTAAAATGTCCTCATTCGGCCAATAGCGGACATAAAATATCTAAACAAATCGATTTCGCAACCTCCCAGTGTTGAGGTATTTCGGATGCATTAACCTCAATCTTATAGACATTCATCGAGCATGGTCGATTAGTTGTTAGACAGCTTATAACCTAAAGTGTCAGTCTTCTATTTTAAACCCAATTTTGATTGTCACTTGCCATGATGAAATTTTCCCATTTTCAGTTAATCCACGTGTATCGTGAATGAAAAACCAATCCATATGTTTAATTGTTTTTGATGCTTTTTTAATGGCATTACGAACAGCTTCGTCTGTACCTTCACTGGAGGTACCCACAACCTCAATATACTTGTAAGTTGGATTATTCATAATCTCCTCCTTCGTCATTTTATTTTTTTACGGATGCGTCAATTTCAATAATACGCTAAAATACCTGTCAACTTTATTAAATTTCATTAAGAATTTATAGGGGGACCAGATAATGAAATTACTTGGTATGTCAGGAGGTATGAGCCAACACACAATTGTCGCAGTTGAAAAAGCATTAGAATTTGCATACCAATACGACGATTCTATTAACATCGAAGCACTCAATATTAGTGAATACGACATTCAATATTGTGACGGTAGAGATTCAACTAAGTATGAAGGTGATGCAAAACTCATAATAGAAAAAATTAAAGATGCAGATGCTCTAATAATAGGCACACCCATGTATAGAGGTTCTTACACTGGGATGCTTAAAAACGTGTTTGATATCCTCCCCAATGATGCACTGATGGGGAAACCCGTGGGTTTAATCGCAACAGGAGGAAGTGATCATCATTATTTGGCACTTGAGCAAGAGTTAAGGCCTTTATTAATCTTCTTTTATGCATTTGTAATACCTGGAACGGTCTATATAAACAATAAACAAGTTGAAAATGAAGCCTTTGCCATTAGAGAGGTATTAGATCATCTTAATCTACTGGCAATTTCTGTCGTTAATCTAACAAAATATTTACCTAGCGATAAAACTGAGGTAATTGGTCCACTTGGGCCATCTACATATTTCCAAAAACGTTTAGTAGACTAACTAATACATCAAAGTAAAGTAGATTATATTGATACTAATGAAGTCCTTTTGGTTTCCTAAACTTGAAAGTTTCTACGATTTATAAATGTCCGCTTACGGCCAATAGCGGACATAATTACTTATGCCCCTTTATTAAAAACCTTCTATACGACTCCATGATTGCCAGCAATACTCCCAATATAACTATCACAGATATATAGCTTTCTTTTGGATCTAATAACCAAGCGACTATTAATATTATCTCTATACATAATAGTCCTAAATTAATTATCGCAAACAATAAAACGTACCTTTTTGAATTTGAATTCAGAAAATTATTTCAAGAATATATTAACCTATAATACTTATGTCTGCTTTCGGCCAATAGCAGTCATTTTATAACTCGCCTCAAACTTTTATGAATATAGTTTTTATCTTGGTAATTCGACAAATATTCTGATCGAATTTCCTTAATAAATTTTCTTAACCTCATATACGCATCTACAATCATCACTTCACATGTATTTGATTTTACTTCCAACTTCAATCTTCTAAAGCCTTTTGGAAAATTAATATATTCAAATTTATCTAATTGTTTGAGCTTATCCTCATTTACCTCATACACTTCTCCAAACACACGCTTCCCAATACCAGGTTCAGGAAACATTACAGGAGAATTCCATGGGCCTGTAATGACCAATGGGTATTCATCAATAGTTTCGTAGCTACCCAGGAACATTTCCCCTTTCAATAGCTCATAATGATTGGCAAAACCTGATTTTAATGTCCCGTATACAAAAATTTGATGCATTTTAATTTATTTTGTATTTGGTAACTTCTAATGTCTGCTTTCGGCAATAAGCGAGCATGCTTAATTTGAAATAGCAGATACTAAGATAGATTTCACAGCTACCATCCCCTTATCTATGGCTTGTTGAATTTCTTGCATAGTGATTTCATTTTCACTTATACCGGCAGCCCAATTTACGGACAACGCACAACATGCATAATTAAGCCCAAGCTCTTTAGCTAATGATGCTTCAGGCATACCCGTCATACCGACAATATCGCACCCATCTTTTTGCATGCGAATAATTTCAGCAGCGGTTTCTAAACGTGGCCCTTGTGTAGCCCCATAAACACCACCATCATAAGCATCAATTTCACTATCTTTTGCGGCTCGAATAAGTTTTTGTCGAAGCTCTTCGCTATATGGATGTGTGAAATCAATATGCGTAACTTCTGACAAAGCATCTTCGAAAAAGGTATGTTTACGGCCGTAGGTATAATCAATAATTTGATCAGGTATTACAATATTCTGAGGCGGGATATCTTTATGAATGCCGCCTACTGCAGCCACGGCAATAACATCGGTAACCCCTACGCTTTTCAAAGCCCAAATGTTGGCGCGATAATTAATCTTGTGCGGTGGAATCGTATGATGGGTGCCATGCCTAGCAATAAATATTATTTCTTTACCTGCTAATTCACCGGTTACTAAAGTTGCACTAGGAGCCCCATAGGGTGTATCTACCGTTTCATTGCTTACTATTTTCAGTTCTTCTATAGAAGTAAGCCCTGTGCCGCCAATGATTGCGAGTTTAGTCATTAATTATGAATCATTCTTATCATTTTTTTGGTCAATCATCCAAATCAATTATTTTGGGCAATAGCATAAATAGAAGATAGATTACGCAAATAACCTTTGTAATCCATTCCCCACCCAAATACGTAGCGATCAGTAACCTCAAGACCAATAAAGTCGGGCGTAATATTTACAGGTTTTTTTGATAATTTCTTTTTTAATAATACGGCTGACCATACTTTTTTTGCACCTTTTGCATGGCAATATGCAATGAGCTCTTGCAAGGTATAGCCTTCATCCAAAATATCATCAACAATAATTATGGTTCGATCTTTAAGTGAAGTATCCGGCTCTTTATGCCAATGAATACTGCTACCTTGAGTTGTATTGCGATAACGATCAACGTGTATGTAATCTAGAATCATCGGCGACGAAATTCGTTGCATTAAAGCTGAAGTAAACATCAATCCACCTTTCATCACGCATAAAATAATGGGCACAACATTGTCTAATGAGGACTCAATATTTTTAGCGACTAAATCAATAGCCTGATTGATTTCTTGTTCAGTTATTAAAACGTCCGCATTATCACGAACCTGAACGATATCTTGATGGCTTAGATCTTCCATGAATTATTTTAATTTATGATTGAGTTAACACACTGGTATCATTATTTTCTACCTGAAGCACACGTGTAGGGAATGCTAAATCTGCATTATGCTTTTCAATGATCTCATACACTTTTAAAAGCACTTCGTGTTTGACCTCATGAAACTTAACCCAGTTTGTGGTTTTGGTAAAAGTGTATATAAAGAAATCGACCGATGATTCATTGAATTCATTGAAATTTACAATCATGGTTTGATTGGTATCAATCTCTTCATGACTTAGCAGCATTTGCTTCACTTCTTTTACAATATCATTTACGACAGAAATATCGTTATACCGAAGGCCCATCGTTTCATAAATCCTGCGGTGTGACATACGTGATGGATTTTCAACAATAATATTCATAAAAATAGAATTGGGCACATATATTGGGCGTTTACTAAATGTTCGTATACGTGTTTGCCGCCAGCCAATTTCTTCTACTGTCCCTTCTATTTCTTTATCGGGTGAACGAATCCAATCTCCTACCTTAAAAGGTCGATCTAAATACACCATCAAACCACCAAAGAAGTTAGACAAGAGGTCTTTTGCAGCAAAACCAACTGCAATACCCCCTATTCCACCAAATGCCAACACACCTGAAATACTAAATCCAAGCGTTTGTAACATTACTAATGCAGCAGTTATAAATATCGAAGCTCTAACTAATTTAGCTAATGCATTAGTCGTTGTTAGATCTACTGGTTTGCCTTTTTGACGTTGACGTTTGATATACGCTATTTCAAACTGCTTAATAAAACGAATTAAAAACCATGCAAGTGTAGCGACTATTGTTACGTTACGTATTGGTCCAATTGCACGAAAGATTTCAGCCTCACTTTGAGTGGCTACTATTTCTGCGGCAAATAAAATTCCAATTATCCATACCAACATACGAAATGGTTTATTAGCCGCTTGAATAAATGCATCATCCCAAGGGTTTGCAGTTTTATCAGCGCGTGCTGATAATTTTTTTAAGAAAATCTTAAATGCAAAATTTATTAATAAAACCGCTAATACGATCACAAATACTTGCAATATCCATGGTTTGAAGTACATCGCTAAACTTGAATCGCCAAATATTTTTGTAAAATCTATATTTTCCATAATTTAAATCTTTTTTATAATGCGAGTTCGCCATAAGGCGAATCTTGATAGGACTCTACTTGTGAAACAGCGCGCTGCCACTCTTTAGAACTTCTTAAATCTTGATAGGTTTTCGGATCTTTACCACCATGCATGCGAGTTAAACGCATTTGCGAAGCTGGATTGTTATAGCCTCCTAATTGTTCTGCTACAAGGGACGCATTTTCACTGGAATTACAAATTAACGCCATATCACAACCGGCATCCAATGCTTTTTGCGTACGCAGTAAATATTCATCATTATCTTCGCCATCACCCTGGCCATCACATAGGGCAGCTTTCATGCTTAGATCATCACTGAATATAACGCCGTTGAATTCCAATTGTTTCCGCAATACGTCCAGCAACCATAATTTCGAAAATGTCGCAATTTCAGGATCGATATTTTCATATACAACATGCGCACTCATTAGCCCTGCTAAACCATTATCAATTAAACGCTTGAATGGAACTAGATCTTGCATAGCAATATCTTGAAATTCTCTTGTATCTGTTGGTAATTCTATGTGTGAATCTGCAGTTACCGCACCATGGCCAGGAAAGTGTTTACCTACGGCTTGCATACCCGCATTACGCATGCCTTGTACATAACGTATTGCTAGCAATGAGACAACTTCAGGGTCTTTATGAAAAGCACGATCACCAATTACTTGGCTCACGCCATAATTTAAATCCAATATTGGCGCAAAACTAAAATCAATTCCTATAGAGCGTAATTCAGAAGCCATTAACCATCCACTAACCGTTGCAAGCTCTGCAGCCCGCTTAGGCTCAGAATCATATATTTGACCCAAAAGATTAATCGCAGGCAACTGTGTAAAGCCCTCACGCAAACGTTGTACCCGCCCACCTTCTTGATCAATTGCAATTAGCAATCTTGGATGGCGTAGTTCATGAATTTCTTCAATGAGCTTTATCAAACGCTCAACAGAACTGAAATTTCGGCTAAACAAGATTACACCGCCTACTTGCGGTGAAAGCAGTAATTCTTTCTCTTCTGCAGACATGCAATCTGCAGCGAGATCTACCATAAGTGGACCCAATGACATGTGTTGATTATTTGCGATTGCTGCCTAGAAGTGAAGCATAGTGAAGCTTTTTACGATGAGGAGCAATTTCATTGTTGTTGATTTAATTAGTTTTAAAGCAAAAAAAAGGCCGTCTAATAAAGACGGCCGAATCCAGGAGGAGTCGAGAATAACAACATGCCAAATAGAGGATATCTGTTTCATGTTGAGAGGCTCATATATAAATAAGCATATTTGATGCCAAAAACCCAATTATCTTCATATTCAGCTACTTACCATTGCGAAGCGTATTTTAATTGCTTTAATACCGACAATTTTGGGCACATTTGTGACAATTTATATCATCAAAGTTACGCAAGTAGCTTAATTAACAACAATTTTTTGACTCATTTATCTCATTAGCACGATAGCTCAATTAATATACAAATCCAGATATTTAGATACGCAATCCATCCGTAACACACGATTTCTATTTATACTGGATAATTAGGCCATACATTAGTCCATCAACGCGCTCCAAAGTGACTCAATAAAGAGTTGTGCTATAGGCCAGATGATTAATAAATATAAAAATAATGATTGAATCCGTATATCAAGCACTAGTCGACAGTGAACAGCTTGTAGAAGACCTAAACCAAAAGAAAGTGATTCAGGCTTTACAGCTTCTGCATGATGAACTTGGTGAAGATAATCCTGATGACTCATCCATAATTGATCGTTTTACTACTTTTTTATCACGAAAATCCAACACAAGAACCATTCAGGGCCTCTATATATGGGGAGGTGTTGGTCGTGGTAAAACATTTTTAATGGATTTGTTTTTTTCCAACCTACATTTTCAAGACAAATTACGTCTGCACTTTCATCGCTTTATGGATCAAGCGCATTCAATGCTACACAATTATCGGGACGAGCCCGACCCACTCAAGCTAGTTGCAAAAGAATTTTCAACCAAGGCCAAGGTTCTTTGTTTTGATGAATTCTTTGTTAATGATATAGGCGATGCAATGATTCTTGCAGGATTACTTGATGGTTTATTTGAAAACAACGTAGCCTTAATAGCCACCTCGAATGTTGAGCCCAGCTTACTTTATAAAGACGGTTTGCAGCGCAAGCGCTTCCTTCCCACAATTAAGCTTTTACAAGAGCATACAAAAATAATACATCTTGAGGGCGAAACCGATCATCGCTTTGAATTCTTACAGACAAACGATGTATACAATCACCCCATTGATGATTATTCACGCGAATGGCTTAAACATAATTTTCTTAATCTTGCTAATGAGCGTGTTGAGCAATCATGGGAAAAAATAAAAATAAATGACCGAGAGATCCAAACCATTCAGCATACCGATACCGTTGCCTGGTTTGATTTCAAAGAGATATGTGATGGCCCACGTAGCGCTTCTGACTATATTGCTATTGCTAAGCAATTTAATACGGTACTAATCTCTCATATACCTATCTTTAATGGCAAGGATGATCAAGCCAGGAGATTTATCAACATGGTAGATGAATTTTATGATAGAAACGTAAAACTAATTTTGTCTGCGGAAGCAAGTCCCGCTAAACTATATAAAGGAACTCGCCTAGAAACGGAGTTTGGGCGAACGACTAGCCGCTTGACTGAAATGCAGTCACATGAATATTTAGAAAAACAACACCAACCGAATTAAAAAATACATTTAGGAGTTAGTAATGAAGCCAGCTGTACGCGTAGCAATAACAGGAGCCGCAGGAAACATAGGATATGCTGCCGCATTTAGAGTGGCCGCCGGAAACATGCTTGGCGCAGATCAACCTATCATATTACAGCTGATTGAAATCCCCCCTGCACTTGATGCGTTAAAGGGTGTTGAAATGGAACTTCGCGATTGCGCATTCCCATTGCTACAAGACATTATTTGCACAGCAGATGTTAATGAAGGCTTCGGTGATGTCGATTACGTTTTATCTATTGGATCCAAACCGAGATCCAAAGGTATGGAACGTGCAGATTTACTTAGTGAGAACGGCAAAATTTTCGGCCCTCAAGGTAAAGCGATCAATGACAATGCATCTCGTGATGTTAAAGTGCTCGTTGTTGGAAACCCTGCCAACACCAATGCACTTATTGCATGTAATAACGCACCGGATTTAGACCCTTTACAATTTACTTCTATGATGCGATTAGACCATAACCGTGCCATCAGTCAGCTTGCTTCTAAAACAGGCGCCAAAGTAACCGACATCTACAAGATGGTCGTTTGGGGTAATCATTCGCTATCGCAGTTCCCTGATATTGGTCACTGCACCGTAAATGGAAAAGATGCGAAATCATTAGTAGATGATGCCTGGTACAAAGATGAATTCATGCCTAAAGTACAAAAACGAGGCGCAGAAATTATCAGTGCACGCGGTGCATCTTCTGCCGCCTCTGCAGCATCCGCCGCCATTGACCACATGCGAGACTGGGTACTTGGCACCAATGACTGGGTCAGTATGGGCATGATCTCTAAGGGTGACTATGGAATAGCAGAAGGTTTAATGTATTCCTTCCCCGTTACATGCAGCAATGAAAATTATGAAGTGGTTCAAGGATTAAACCAAGATGACTTCAGTGTTGAAATGATGAAAGAAACTGAAAAAGAATTGCTGGGAGAACGCGAAGCAGTTAAAGACCTACTTTAGTGAGTGAGTGCATGGATGCACGAATATGAGCAGCAACGATGATGTTGCTTCCGATTCAAAATTTACATTCCTAAAATGACCGCTTTCGGCCATAAGCGGTCATTCAAATAACAAGCATCAATTCTTTACTAGGCGACTCAGAAGTTAAAACTCACGGCCAATAGAGAAGGTGATGGTTGATGAAGTGTCACTACCGGTTTCTGGGTAAAAACGTGATTTAATAAAATATCGTTGATAGCCCAATTTAAATTCAGGCAGTGCAATCGGCCTCACTTCTCCCGCTCCATTAACATTGCCTTCGTAACCAGTAACTACCCCTCCAATTACACCGATGGCACATACAGCTGTATCAGAAGGACAAATGTCATAAGTATAGGTTAACCCAAGATACACTGAAGTATCATCATAGGAATTGTTAAACCCACCAGCAGAAATACCCCACCGATCTTTGAAATAATGTGTGATTCCAATACCGTAGTTATTCTCCTCAAACTCACTACGGTTACTAAAGTGGTAGGAAGTAAGGTGTAATTCGAGCTCAGTATGCTCAGCCCGTGCAGTAGTACAGAATAGCAATAAGACGATAAATAGGATCTTCATAAACCAATCTATACTTTTAATTTTATTGAATTTGGTACGTCTCTCTCATTTGCACCTCCTTTTTACCTTGAAGATCTAATGGTCATTGTTTGCATGGAAGGCAATAACTACTCATTTTTTACACCATACTTATGCCCTAAATGCTTAAAATATAAAAAAGATGTATGTCCGCTTTGGGCCGTTAGCGGACATTCCTATTTAGTTAAGCTTCAACTTAGAAATAGCTGATGAAATTGTTGAATCAAATGCTTTTCCAACCCATCTTTTCAAAACATCCTTCTCTTCATCCGAATAGTCATTAAATAATCTGTATATTGGAAGTCCCTCGACTGTAATATATGACTCTATATTCTCTGACAATGCCATTATATGTAATGTATTTGCATCATATATTCTAAAAGAAATTGCAGCAAAACTAACTATTTTTTCTCTAAGCAATTTTTTATATGCCAGACCATACGCGTATGGTTTGTAAAATGAACTTGGTTTAGTAAAGGTTTGTGAAACAACAATTATTGCGTCTAAATCATATACGCTAACTATTCTTTTAAACTCCTGTTTTATTTCTTCTGAGTTAATATAGAAAATAGGTAAGCCAGTGTAAGGATTAGTGTTATTAAACCCCTTTTTTAATTTTGCAGTATTGTATGCAATATCTATAACATCGAACCGTTCTTTAAGCTGTTCAGCTGTGCTTGATTGAACATATTTATCCATTTTCCAATCAAAAACATTATGTGATTTATCATAATAAGAATATATAGGTACCCCACTCAGTTTTACAAAATCCATGTAGTTATATATGAGTGAAACTACTCCTACACGTGCAGTCGTTGGAAGTATATCTTCATCTATTTTAGGTAAAATAGAACACCCTAGTAGTATAAAACTGAGTAGGCTAAAAAATGTGGTTCTAGTGATTGTGCTCATGCTCACATTAAGTCTGTATGTACGCTTTCGGCCAATAGCGGACATTCAAACTACAACAATTGCTGATATATACTCACCTTTCAACATGCACATCCTTATACCTAATCATTCCCAACAATTTTTGCTCTTTCTCATCATCAAAACCGCAGGTATGTTTCCATTCTTTTGGATTTTCATAGGTGCCAAACAGCATATCCCACCATACAATGTCACCATAATTATTTCTATGCCTATTGTATTGATGATGAATTCGATGCATTTCTGGACGTTGAAAGATGTATCCAATCCATCGTGGTGTTTTGATATTTGTATGATAAAAAAATTCACCGATGGCTGTGCACGCCGTATAAACAACACCAGCCTCAAGTGTGAGACCCATAAATGTATAAACCAGAACACTGCCTATTATTGAATTGGTTATCATTTCTCCAGGATGTTTATAAAATGAGGTAATAACTTCTAATCTTTGGGGACTATGATGTATCTGATGAAACGCTATCCATAAAAAATTGTACTCATGTCTCCAACGATGCCACCAATAAAAAATAAAAGTAGCGACAAAATATGCAACAAAGCCGCCTTGTATTGAATTCAAATGATTAGATAGAGATAGAACTGACCATGAGGATAACCAAACTTCCCATGTAACCCCAGCTAATAACACTACACAAAGCTGCACAGCATTTATAATTAAAACTCTGATTGGCCAGGTTTTAACATTAGGAAGAGTCCAGCCAGGAATGGTTCTCTCTAAAAGAAAGCAGCAAAAAAAGACTATTGCTATTGTGATAAGCAAATGACCAAATCCATGTGGGTTATAGATTGAATTATAGGTATTAATTACCCGCCAATGAATGCCGTTTGCGGCCTAAGATTGACCTTGCATGAATGTCTGCTTTGGGTCGTAAGGAGACATTATAGTAAAAGTATGAATAACTTTACCGTGCGCAAATATTCGCAATGACGCAAAAAGATTTTTGAAATAATGCGAGTTATCAAATGATAACTCGCATATTAGAGTCAGACTTAGGGTTAAAGGTTTACACCTTCCCATTCAGTGACAAAGTCATTAATATACTTCGCGACCTCATCCGGGCGATCTTCCTGTACCCAGTGTCCGGCACGTTCTAAGTATTGCACGCGGGTTGGACCAGAAATTCTTTCTTTTAGTTTTTCAGCTGCCGAAGCTGACATAAAGTTATCTGCCACACCCCACATCACCATGGTAGGACAAGTAATTTTACTATGATCAACATCGGTATCTGAATTTTGCGGATCCGCAGAGATACGAATTAAGGACTTAAATCCAGTCATACCCGGACCTCGACCCCAGAATTGCAAATAATTTTGTTTG
>CAYXVH010000161.1:0-19831 GCA_964468615.1 uncultured Thiotrichales bacterium
CATCAAGTTTGAAATATTTGCTTTACTCCCTGTAAAAAAGTTATCGACACAGAGTACATCGCAACCTTCATGTAACAAACGTTCGCAAAGATGCGAACCTAGAAAACCAGCACCACCCGTAACCAAAACACGCTTCATATTAGAGACCTTTTTTCAATAAACGATAATAGTGTCTTGTATATGAAAGGCGGCCTGTTCAACTGGGAAGTTGATGCTAACTACTATGAGACTAATTCCAATTACCTAGGCCAGACTCGTGGCACCGATATTTTTTACGGCTTAGGCGCAAATTATGAACTCAATGCTCGGTTTGCTGTTAGTGCAGAGTGGGAGCGTTATCAGATGGAAGAATCTGATATTGATTATCTCTCTACTAAGCTTAAATTTAAGTTTTAGGCTGTAAATTTACTATCTCTATCGGTAGATAAGACCCTGTAAACCCTAGTTTTTACAGGCTAAACGCTTGAAATCTACCCATATTTTCCAATTTTTATTTAATAATTTGAGCTATAATTTCCGCTTAAATTTCAACCCTTACCTAATTATAAATTTTTCTCGTAGGAGACCTTCGTAATGTTTACACCAGACATGACTATTGCCGGTTTTGACAATGAATTAACCGATGCTATCAATAAGGAAATTCGTCGCCAAGAAGAGCACGTAGAACTTATTGCTTCAGAAAACTACACCAGTCCTCGTGTGATGGAAGCTCAAGGAACTGTGCTAACTAATAAATATGCTGAAGGCTATCCTGCAAAACGTTATTACGGCGGTTGTGAATTTGTAGACGTTGCTGAGCAATTAGCTATTGATCGTCTAAAAAGTCTTTTTGGTGCTGATTATGCAAACGTACAACCACATTCAGGTTCGCAAGCTAATGCTGCGGTATTTTTAGCATTGCTAGAGCCACACGATACTATTATGGGATTAGACTTATCTCACGGTGGTCATTTAACACACGGTTGTCCAGTAAACTTTTCTGGTAAAAACTACAACGCTGTTCTTTATGGATTAAACCCTGAAACCGGCGAAGTGGATTACGATGAAGTTGAACGTTTAGCTAAAGAGAATAAGCCAAAAATGATCATCGCTGGTTTCTCAGCGTATTCTAAAATTTGGGATTGGCAGCGTTTCAGAGATATTTGTGATCAAGTAGGTGCTTTGTTGATGGTTGATATGGCACACGTATCTGGTTTGATTGCTGCAGGTGAGTATCCAAACCCTATACCTATTGCAGACGTGTGTACTTCAACCACACATAAAACTTTACGTGGCCCACGTGGCGGTATCATTCTTGCTCGTAAGAACGATGAAATTGCTAAGAAGTTAAATTCTGCAGTATTCCCTGGAACACAAGGTGGGCCTCTAATGCATGTGATTGCAGCAAAAGCCGTTGCGTTCTTAGAAGCATCAAAGCCTGAGTTTAAAGAATATCAACAGCAAGTTGTGAAGAATGCTAAAGCTATGGCGAATCAATTCATGGAGCGTGGTTATAAAATTGTTTCAGGTGGTACGGACTGTCATTTATTCTTAGTAGACCTTATTGATAAAGGTATTACAGGTAAAGCTGCTGATGCTGCATTAGGTAATGCAAACATCACGGTAAATAAAAATACTGTGCCTGGTGATCCACAGTCACCATTTGTTACTAGTGGTTTACGTATAGGAACACCTGCTGGAACTACACGTGGCTTCAAAGAGCAAGAATGCAAAGAGCTTACAAATTGGATTTGCGACATTCTAGATAACTTGGAAAACCAAGAAACTATTGATCGCGTAAAAAATCAGGTGCTTGATTTATGTAAACGCTTCCCGGTTTATAGTTCTAGCGATGAGCAACAGGCGGTTGCATAACTCTTAATTTATTAGGCCTAGCTAATGCACTGTCCTTTCTGTCGATCAGAAGAGACGAAGGTCATTGATTCGCGGCTTGCGAGCGAGGGCTACCAAGTTCGCAGGCGCCGTGAATGTTTAGATTGTAATGAACGATTTACAACTTTCGAATCTGCAGAAAGGAACTTGCCGAGAGTCGTGAAGCATGACGGCAGACGCGAACCTTTTAATGAAGAAAAGCTACGCAAGGGAATAATTCTAGCTTGTGAGAAGCGACCTGTAGCGACTGAACTCATTGATGCGTCGATCAACTTAATTTCCCGTAAAGCGCTAGGTGTAGGTGAGCGAGAGATTCCTGCTAAGGTTATTGGTGAGTGGGTCATGCAAGAGTTACGTTCATTAGATCAAGTCGCTTATGTACGATTTGCTTCGGTATATATGAGTTTTGAGGATGTGCAAGCATTTAAGGACATCATTGATCGTGTTGAAAATGACTTAACTCCGGAAATGCTCAAGAGCCAGCTATCGTTAATCGCTGACGATTCCGATAAAAAAACTCACTAGAACTTTCATAAATTAGCTGGCGCACGTCAGTATGAATAAAAATCTAAACGACCAGGCCCTTATGGTCGAAGCCATGCATTTAGCAAGCAAAGGCCTATATACAACTCGAACAAATCCGCGAGTTGGTTGTGTAGTTGTAAAAAACGGTGAGATCATTAGTCGTGGTTATCATTTATCACCAGGTAATCCTCACGCTGAGATTCTTGCATTGAATGCAGCAAAGGATAGTACAGATGCAACTATCTATGTGACCCTTGAGCCTTGTTCGCATCATGGCAAAACACCTCCCTGTGCAGAAGCTTTAGCCGCTGCGAAAGTATCTCGCGTAGTTACTGCTATGAGAGACCCTAACCCAGTGGTTAATGGAAAAGGATTGGAATATTTAGAAAGCCATGGCATCAAAACGACTACTGGTATTTTAGAAGCTGAAGCAATTGAGTTGAACAAAGGTTTTGTCAAGCGCATGACAATAGACAGGCCTTATGTAACCGTGAAGTCTGCAACTAGCATAGACGGGAAAACCGCTTTAAAGTCCGGTGAAAGTAAGTGGATTAGTAGCGAAGAATCTCGCTTAGATGTACAGAAACTTCGCGCAAGAAGTTGTGCAATTATGACTGGCATTGATACGGTATTAGCGGATGATCCAAGTTTGACTGTTAGGCTTAGTAATGAACAGCTCGGAATAGAAAATAATTTCCAACAGCCAAAAAGAGTGATTTTAGATACACAACTGCGTATTTCAGCTAATGCTAAAGTATTACAAACGCCAGAAAATGTGATTATTTACACTTGTGCTGATAAGAATGAGAAGTTTGCAGAAATAGAAAACAATCAAGTCGAGATTGTTAACACCAAATCAGCAAATAACAATGTCGATTTACAAGCTGTTATGGCGGACCTTGCTAAACGTGGTTTTAATGAGGTGCTTGTTGAAGCTGGTTCAACGTTAGTCGGTAGTTTATTAGAAAATAAGCTCGTTGATGAAATGATTATCTATATGGCACCACATATCATGGGACACTCAAGCAATGGACTGGCTAAATTAGATTTTATTAAAAGCATGCAAGATCGTATAGAACTGGAAATCTGTCAAACTAGAAAAGTAGGGCGAGATTTAAAATTACAACTAAAACCTCAATATTCATAAAAAAATAAATATATGACTACAATAGTTGCAGTACAAAAAAATGGCAAAGCCTGTATTGCCGCAGATACCTTAACTACATTTGGGGATGTGAAGCAATCAAGCGAGTTTGATAACACGCATGACAAAGTTTACTTATATAAAGATAATTATTTTGGAATTGTGGGTAGTGCTGCGCACCATATTGTAATTCAAAGTTTATTGAAAAAGCATGGCGAGAAATTAAACTTTAGTTCTCAGTTAGATATTTTTGAATCATTCAGAACATTGCATCCAATTCTTAAGGATGAATACTACTTAAATCCTAAAGACGAAGATGATGATCCATATGAATCTTCTAGAATCGATACATTAATTGTGAACCCACATGGTATATTTGCAGTCTATGCATTAAGAGAAGTTTTTGAGTATTCAAGATTTTGGGCAGCGGGTTCTGGTGGTGATATTGCCCTAGGCGCAATGTATGCCTTATACGACCGCTTAGAAAATGCAGAAGAAATTGCAAAAAATGGAGTAGAGGCTGGAGCGACTTTCAATAATGCAACCGCATTACCACTAACGTCTTACACGATAGACCTAAATTAAGTAAGCTTTAATAATAATGTTTACTGGAATTATTGAAGCAATTGGCACAATTCATAATGTTGCCGACAAAGAAGATATTCATCAGTATCGTATTCAAACAAGTACTGATTTCATGAGTGGTGTTAAAGTCGGTGATAGTGTTGCGGTTAATGGGGTTTGTTTAACTGCTTATGAGTTAGAGAATGATTCGTTCCAGGTCGATGTATCTCTAGAAACGCAGAAATGCACAAGCTTTGGCCAACCTATTCGAGAAAATCAAGTCAATTTAGAGCGGGCAGTGATGCCTACTACTAGACTTGGTGGTCATTTTGTCAGTGGCCATGTGGATGGACTTGGAACACTGGTTAAACGTTCTGATAATGACAATGAAACAGTATTATGGATAAGCAGTCCTACAGAGTTAGTAAAGTATATAGCGGCAAAAGGCTCTATCTGTATCAATGGCGTGAGCTTGACAGTTAATGAGATCCAAGATGATCAACATTGTCTTACAATCATTCCGCATACCTTGCAAAATACCACATTGAAATCTCTACAAGTTCAGGATTTAGTGAACATTGAAGTAGATTTAATTGCTCGATACTTGGAAAATCTATCTTGATAACATCGTAAGTAATACAAAATGAAACATAGTCAAACAACGGGTGCGAATTATTCAGGTAGTAATGTGAAAGTTGCGATTGTTTCCGCTCGTTTTAATGGGAAAATTGTTGATGCCATGCGAGTAGCAGCACATCAGACATTACTTGAAAATGACGTTATCGAAACTGATATTAAGCATATCTATGTGCCAGGTGCATTTGAGTTACCGCTTGCATGTAAAGCGCTTGCGGAGAGTAAGAAATATAATGCTGTAATTTCATTGGGATGTGTAATACGTGGAGATACACCGCATTTTGATTATGTGTGCAGTAGTAGTGCGTTAGGTATCCAGCAAGCTTGTTTAGAAACCAATACTCCCATCGCATTCGGTGTACTGACTACTGATACAACTGAGCAAGCACTCGAACGTTCCTCAACAAGCAATATTGAGCATAACAAAGGCCGAGATACTGCATTGTGTGTGTTAGAAATGATTAATGTTTTGAAGTCTATATAGTGACAGTATTGTGGAACCACAAAAACGACATTGGTCAAGAAGATTGGCCTTACAAGCCCTATATCAATGGCAAATCTCTGGGCACGAAATAGAGGAATTATTAGCGCAATATATTGAAGATGAAAATTGGGAAAAAGCAGATAAAGACTATTTTGTTGATTTGCTAACGGGGTCGATCAGCCAAAATGCAGAACTTACTGTAATTTTTTCTCCTTTTCTAAATTTACCATCAGAGCAAATAGATCCCATTGAAAATGCTATTTTGCTTTATGCTACTTATGAGGTTATGCATAAATCAGAAACTCCTTCAAAAGTAATTCTCTCTGAAGCGATAAATTTATGTAAAAAGTTTGGATCAATAGAAGGCTATAAATTTATCAATGGAGTGTTAGACAAAGTTGCTCAAAAACGACCTTAATTTATAACTCTTAGCTCAACTCAAATTTGTCAGAACAAGATCTAATCCAGAAGTATTTTTCTAGACATCAAACTGCTTGTGAAACAGTTGAGGTCAGTGTTGGTGATGATGCGGCAATAGTAAATCCACCCGAAGATTCTAAGCTGGTAGTAACAACTGATACACTTAATGTAGGAGTGCATTTTTATCCGGATTGCAAGCCACAAGATATTGGGCATAAGTCCTTAGCGGTAAGTCTTAGTGATATTGCAGCAATGGGTGCAAGGCCTCTTTGGGCTACATTAAGCTTGTCATTGCCTAATATAGATCACCAATGGCTAAAATATTTCTCTGATGGTCTTTATCTACTAGCAGATGCACACAAACTAAAAATTGTAGGTGGTGATCTTGTTAAAGGTCCGTTGTCCATTACCATACAAGTTATAGGTTGTCTTCATAATCATCAAAAGTTACTGCGTGATGCATGCCAAGTAGATGATTTAATATATGTAACTGGGTATTTAGGTGATGCCGCGATGGGGTTAAAACTAATAAGAAATGATTCTAAATCACAATTAAATTCTAATGATCGAAGTTATTTCTTAACGCGCTTGCATAAACCCATACCGCGTCTTGATGTATCTGCACACATAGTTGAATATGCTCATTCAGCTATAGATATTTCAGATGGTTTTTTGATCGATTTACAAAGAATGCTGAGCGTGAGTAATAAGGGTGCAAATATCTATTTAGACAAGATACCCGTCTCTCGCGCAATGCAAGGAGTGATTAAGTACGATGAAGACGTAAAAGATTTGCTGGTGGCTGGTGAAGATTACGAACTTATTTTTACTGTTAAACCAGATGATCAAATCAGACTTGAGAAATATTTCAGTTCAGAGAATATAATAGTGAGTGAAGTAGGAAAAATAGTGGCAGGTTCAGGTATATCACTTTTTAATAACAATCAGCTTTCTAAATTACCTGAAAATTTTGGATTTGATCATTTCTCATGATGAAAAATCCTAATACACAAATCGTATTACGTAATCCAATTCATATTTTATCGTTTGGGTTTGGCGCAGGGCTTTCACCAATAGCGCCTGGTACAGTAGGCACGCTAATAGCCATCCCAATTTTTCTAGTGCTTGCTACATTTTCACCAATAATATATTTGGTTTCTGTAGCAATTATGTTTTTAGTCGGATGTTGGGCTTCAGCTCTAACGGCTGAAGCGTTAGGTGTACCTGATCATTCAGGTATCGTTATTGATGAAATCGTAGGATATTTAATTACCATGATCTTTGTTCCCATCACCTGGTATTGGGTTGTTTTGGGGTTTATTCTGTTTCGCTTATTTGATATCTGGAAGCCTTGGCCTGTCAGTGTGGCAGACCAACGGCTAAAAGGCGGGCTAGGCATTATGCTAGACGATGTCTTAGCTGCATTGTACAGCCTGCTATCCCTGCATATAGTAATTTGGTCGGCGAAATTCCTCTAATCCATGACCTAGCAGATATGGCAAGGTAAACTCTATGAGTTGAAAAATATACTACTATATTTCAGTTAGATATGGCTGTTTTTCAAAGTTGAAAATTGGCTAATAACGAGCATGAAATTAGACTGAATTGATCTTCAGACTCACAATTATAATTTTAATCAATAACGCATTACAAATTAGCTGCTAGGAAATATGGGTGTATTAGGTGCAATTCGCGTAGATGGGACGATTGATCAAATCATCGCGCAAGGTTCAGGGACTGATTACCAAAAGAACCTAGCAAAACTGCAAAAGTTCGCAAACAAGGCCATTCCAAAGCTTGCCAATCGTTTAGAGGGTGCCAATCAAGAGCAAGCAAAAAATATAGTTAACATCTTGTCGGATCTTGCAACTCTCAAAAATGCAGAGCATTTTAAACCACTGTTTTCGCATCAAAACAATCAAGTACGAGAAGGCGTTGTCGAGGCTTTATCAAAATCACCTGATATTGATCCAAATAGATATGTTGATTTATTTGAGAAACAAAATGCTTCAATACCAATGCTGATTAGTTTGCTTACCGCACAAAAGTCAAAAGTAAATGGATCTAAATTATTACGTTATGCCTATAAGTTAGAGCATAACGATCAAGCAGCATTATTTAAACTGTTAGAAAGTATAGCAGGCGATACAATTGTGCCTGAGCTAGTAAATCGAGTAGACACCAAAGATCCGATAATTCGTACTTATATTACAAAAGTATTGGCGAAATTTGATACGCCTAGTGTAAATGAGTCATTGAGTAAGCTTTTGTCTGATGAAAACAAAGCAGTACGTTTGGCCGCACTCGACGGTTTATCGCGCTCAAATAAAATAGATGATATTGAACAACTTTGTAAACTTATTAGCGATCCAGATTACAAGGTTCAAAACAAAGCCATCGAGGCGATCGTAAAAGTTAAACATCCTAAAACAGTATTGTATTTGATTCCACATCTGAAAGATGAATCAGAATATGTGCGTAGAGCTGCAGTTGAAGTTTTAAATGAGATCGCTAGTAAAGAATCAGTAAAAGATTTACTTAATGCTATCAAAGATGAGGATTGGTGGGTGCGCAGTCGTGCTGCCGATGCTCTAGGTAAAATTGGTGGTAAACGTGTAGTTCAAGCAGTTATTCAGTTAATTAAAGATGATGATGAATTTATTCGTCGTTCTGCTATTGAGATTATTAATGCAACTAAAGATGACAGCACCTTTGAAGCATTAGTGCAGTCATTGGATGATTCTGATTGGTGGGTTAGAGAAAGAGCAATTGATGGCCTTGCAGATTTGGGTAACAAAAAATGTGTACCTGTTCTGATCAATATGTTAAGCAATAATAGCGATAACGAAGCGATGGTGGTGGTTTTGTTAAAAGCATTTGCTACCTTAAAAGCAAATGACGCAGTGGATGTCACAGTTAAACAATTAAAGTCAAAGTCTGAAAATGTTGTTAAAGAGGCTATAAAAACTTTGATGGTAATTACTGATGATGATGCTATCGAGACAGTTGTAAAAGCTATCGATAAAGTTATCGAAAATCAAGCAGAAGAAATCCAGGAACTTGGTCAAGAAGCTATTAATAAGATAGTTGAGCAAGAACCAGCTGGTTCTTCAATACAGGTTTTCAAGGGCGATGATATTGATATAAATAAAGACACATTAACAATGCCAGGCAAGGTAACACGTGGCGATGTTACAACTGAATCAAAAATTATCAATCCAGATGACATGCAACCAGGCGATATGCTTGCAGATCGGTATCGTTACATAAAGAAAATTGGTAAAGGCGCTTTTGGCGCAGTGTTTCTAGTTGAAGATACAATTATTAGCGAAGAAATCATCCTTAAATTTTTGAATGCACAATTCGTTACTGACGAAAGTATCATTAAACGTTTTATTTATGAGCTTCGTTTTGCGCGAAAAATTACTCACCCGAATGTAATTCGTATTTATGACATGTTGTCGTTTGGAAAAGCACATGCAATTTCCATGGAATACTTTAGAAGCCACACCTTAAGCGCAGAAGTAAAAGATAAAAAGCCAATGGAGATTGAACGTGCTAAAAAATTCGCTTTTGATGTATGTAGTGGAATGGAAAGTGCACATGCTGCAAATGTAGTGCACCGTGACTTAAAACCTAACAATATTTTGATAAATGAAGAAAGTATTCTAAAGATAGTAGATTTTGGCGTGGCTGCGGCTACCCAGTCTACCGATACAAAGCTTACGAAAACAGGGTTACTAGTAGGAACTCCAACCTATATGGCACCTGAACAAGTATTAGGTAAGGATGTTGATGAACGTACGGATATATATAGCTTGGGGGCAATTATGTATGAGATGCTAACAGGAAGGCCACCGTATTCTGGTAAAGATAGTATGTCTATCATGTATCAACATGTGCAAGGTAAGGCAACAAAAGTGTGCGAGAAAAACGAATTGGTTTCACAAGAGCTTAGCGATGTAGTGTCTAAGTCAATGAGCGTTAAAGCTGAGCATCGATATCAAAGTATGGCAGAACTCAAAGATGCAATTGATAAATTAAAGAATTAAGTAAACGAATGTACATAGTGGCCCAATTATGGCAAGAATAGATGCATTTTTAAAACTCGGTCGTGAGCAAAGCTGTTCAGATATTCATCTGGCAGTGGGTGTGCCACCTATGTTTCGAATGCATGGCGACCTAGTCCCTATCAAGTTTAGAGACCTTGGCGATACTGAGTTAGAAGGATATATGAGTGAGATTTTGACGAAATCTCAAAAAGAAAAATTTCGGCAAGGAGATGACTTAGACTTTTCCTACATGTCCGAAGGTGTGGGACGATTTCGTGTTAATTTATTTAGAAAGTCTTCGGGAATTGGCGCAACATTTCGACATATTCCAACTGAAATCCCAGCATTTGAAACTTTAAAGTTGCCACCAGTAATTAAAACTTTTGCTGAATTTAAACAGGGCATGGTATTGGTGACGGGCTCTACCGGTACAGGAAAATCAACAACCCTTGCATCATTAATTCACCATATCAATAAAACCCGCAAAGAAAATATCATTACACTCGAAGATCCTATTGAATTTATTCATCCGAGTATGAATTCTCAAGTGATGCAGCGTGAGGTAGGGACGCACTTAAAGAGTTTTGGAGATGGGTTGCGTGCTTCTTTACGTCAAGATCCTGACATTATACTCGTAGGTGAGATGCGTGATGCTGAAACTATCAGTATGGCAATGTTAGCTGCAGAAACAGGCCATTTAGTATTTGGTACCTTGCATACTACCTCAGCAACAAAATCCATAGACCGAATAATTGATGCATTGCCTGCGGAACAACAAGGACAAGGTAAAATATTTTTATCACAAAACTTACATGCGGTAGTAACACAAGAGCTTATTAAAACAATTGATGGAAGAGGGCGCAGAGCTGTAGTAGAGATCATGATTATGAATAATGCTATATCGAACTTAATCATGTCGGATAAGAATTTTCAAATACCCAACCAAATTCAAACCGGCAGTACTATCGGTATGCAATTGAAAGATCAAGCTTTACTTGCTGCAGTACAAAACAAAGAAGTCGACCCTGACGATGCTTATTTACATGCTAATGATAAAAAATTGTTCCAGCAATTTGTTATCGATCCAGATATGTTGCCAAAAGCTAATTAGTACTTAATTTATTACAAAAATTATGGTTGATATAGATACTCTCTTAGAAATGCTGGTTGCTCGTGGAGGCTCTGATTTACACTTAGTGTCAGGCGATCCACCTAGGATGCGTGTATTTGGTGATTTAGAGGCAATTTCTGAAGAAAAATTAAGCGCGAAAGAATTGCTTGAACCAATATTGAGCATTATGCCAACACGTTCACGAAATACTTTTGAGAAAGAAGACAATGCGGACTTTGCACATAGCATAGAAGGCACAGGTCGTTTTCGTGTTAATGCATTTCGACACTTAAATGGGGTAGGTGCAATTTTCCGCTCGATTCCTATGGACACTGCCTCATTGGAAGACTTATCCATGCCAGAAATAATGACTAACATTAGTAAGCAAAAAGCCGGCATGATTTTGGTAACTGGAAAAACCGGTTCAGGCAAGTCCACGACCTTAGCAGCGATAGTAAATGAGATTAATACTTCTCTTAAAGGCCATATTCTAACTATCGAAGACCCGGTTGAATTTGTTCATGAACAAAAGAATTGTTTGATGAGCCAACGTGAAGTAGGTGAGCATGCTAAATCTTTTGCAAGCGCATTGCACTCAGCATTACGTGAGGATCCAGATGTAATTCTAGTTGGCGAAATGCGTGACCTGGAAACTATGAGTCTTGCAGTAACTGCAGCTGAAACCGGAATATTAGTATTAGGCACCTTGCATACAAACAGTGCCGCCTCGACAGTGGATCGTATCATCAATGCATTTCCTACTAATAAACAAGATCATATTAGGACAATGTTATCTACTTCATTGCGTTCGGTAATTTCTCAACAATTAATTAAAACTAAAGATGGAAATGGTCGTGCCGCAGCAGTTGAAATTATGGTTAACACACCAGCAATTGCGAACATCATTCGTGAAGGAAAAACTGATCAAATAGATAACTCCATTCAAGGCGGTCGAAGCTTTGGCATGCAAAGTATGGATACTGCAATTAAGAAATTATTAAATGACGAAAAAATTACTCCAGAAGCAGCTTTCGAAGCTGCAAATGATAAGAGTCAATTTATGCAGTATCTAAAAAAGACTGACGCCACGGTTTAGTTAGATATCATGTTTAGATGGGAAAGCATACTAGTCAGCATTTTAATTTACTCAACAGTAATGAATGCTGCTGTTGCAGAAATTTCACATATTGAGGTAATGGCTTTATTTAAAAATAAAGCTATGGTCAGTATAAATGATGAACAACATCTATTGAAAGTAGGCGAGTCGACTATGCTAGGTGTGAAACTGATTGAAGCAAGTAGCAAATACGCTGTTTTAGAAGTTAATGGAGAACGATCAAAATATAGTCTAGGCAATCGTGTTCGTGCGAGTTATTCAGACGCTGTAAAAAAGAAAGTGCAAATATATCGTGACGGGAACAGCATGTTTAGGACCGTTGGTTCTATCAATGGTTACCCTGTTGATTTTCTTGTAGATACAGGTGCAAGCGATGTGGCATTAAATTCTGCATTAGCCAAACGGCTTGGGCTACAATATAAGTTAAAAGGAGAGAAAACTATTGTTTCGACAGCCTCTGGAAAGGCACTTGCATATTCAATCTCTTTGGATCAGGTAAAAATTGGCGAGATCATGTTAAGAAATATAGATGCGGTAATCATTGAAGGTAATAATCCGACTACTCCATTATTAGGCATGTCCTATCTTGGACGCCTTAAATTAAATAATGAAGATCAATATTTAGAGCTAGAAGAAAAATATTAAGACTACGATATGGCCAGAGACAGTAAAGACGTTACGGTAATGTTCGTTGATATAGCGGGTAGTACCCGCTTATACCAAGAATATGGTGACACCTTAGCCCAGGACAGTATTGCTCGCTGTTTAATTCGCATGTCTGAAATCATTAAACGCCATAAAGGCACAGTGGTAAAATTCATAGGAGACGAAATCCTATGTTATTTATCTGATCCTGAATTAGCTTTTCAAGCTGCTTTTAAACTACAAGAAACTGCTAAAGAAACCGTTGATCCAAATGGTGTACGTTTAGCATTGAGGATTGGCATGCACTACGGTTCAGCCATCGTTGAAGCTACTGATATGTTTGGCGATTCAGTTAACGTTACCGCTGCAATGCGAGATATAGCTAAGGGTGGACAAATCATCGCAACTGATGCGATTGTCAAGCATATACCTCCAGAAATTGCTCATTTTACGCGCCGTTACGATACTTCGCGAATTAAAGGTCGCCAAGAACAAACTATTATCTATGAAATAATGTGGGAAGGTGAAGCTTCAACGCAAATACTTTCTGGGACAACTTCATTAGAAAATATGAAGTCGTCAAAACTACAATTGTCTTTCCAAGACAGTGAAATTGCATTACTTGCTAATATGCCTGCCTTAACAATTGGTCGCGATTTAAACTGCAGTATTGTTATTGAAGGCAATCTGGTATCCAGACAACATGCTATTGTTGAATATCGACGTGGTAAGTTTCTAATTAGGGATCAAAGCACTAATGGCACATATGTGCTTACCGAAGATGGTCGCAGCATCTACTTACGTCGAGAAGAATTTCCTTTATGGGGAGAAGGGAGCATAAGCTTAGGCAAAACCATTCTCGACAATAATGATCCTGATCTTATTCAATTCAATTCGCTTTAAAGCAATATAATCATCTGTACAATATAGAGCTTTCTGATTTGTAAGCTTGAATCTCTTTAAATTTATCTATATTTTTATGAAAGTACGTACACGTTTCGCACCTAGTCCTACTGGATACTTGCATATTGGAGGTGCACGCACAGCACTCTTTAACTGGTTATATGCGCGCAAGCACAAGGGTGAGTATGTACTTAGGATCGAAGACACTGATAAAGAACGTTCTAAAAGTGAGTTTACTGAAGATATTTTATCCAGCTTATCTTGGTTAGGTATCAACTCTGACATTGAGCCGGTTTATCAATCTAAACGTTCTGACAAATATCAAGCAGTTATCAAAAAATTACTCGATGAGGGTAATGCATATCACTGTTATTGTTCGAAAGAACGACTAGACGCATTACGTGAGGAACAAATTAGTAATAAACAAAAACCACGCTACGATGGAAAGTGTCGTGATTTAAATCAAAGCTCACTGTCCACTGAGCCATCAGTGGTTCGACTCAAAAGCCCACAGCAGGGAAATGTGCAAATAAATGATGAAATACGTGGAAAAGTTATCGTTCAGAATAGCGAGTTAGATGATTTAATCCTTGCCCGCTCTGATGGTTCTCCTACCTATCATCTAACTGTTGTAGTAGATGATTTCGATATGAATATCACACACGTTATTCGAGGAGATGACCACTTAAATAATACTTTTCGACAACATAATATTTTTTTAGCACTAGGCAAAGAACCTCCTATCTATGCACATATGCCCTTAATACACGGAACTGATGGCAAACGTCTCTCAAAAAGACATGGGGCTGTTTCTGTCAATCAATACCGTGAAGAAGGTTATTTTGCTGCTGGTTTGCTAAATTATTTGGTCCGTCTTGGCTGGTCGCATGGAGATCAAGAGCTATTTACAATTGAAGAAATGCTAGAGCATTTTGATCTAGACTCAATTCACCAGTCTGCTGCAACATTTGATGTTGATAAATTGCTATGGGTTAATCAGCAGCATATGAAGAATACCTCTGGGTCTGATCTTAGTAATACTCTAGATGAATATTTTACTGCCCATGATTACAAGTTTGATGATCAACCGGATTTATGTCGTTTATACGATGCAATGAAAGATAGAAGTAAAACCTTGCAAGAGCTTTGTAATACTAGTCAATTTCTGTACCAAGATATTGAGCAATATAACGAAAAGGCAGTTAAGAAAAATTTTACTCAAGAAAAAATAGATGTGTTAACTACACTGAAAGCTCGATTATCCAATATTGACCATTGGACAGCAGAAAATATCCATGCAGAAATTAAGTCTACTGCAGAAGATATGAATTTAAAAATGGGTGAAGTTGCACCGCCATTACGATTAGCAGTTACTGGTGGGGCCGATTCACCATCAATAGATTTAACTTTAGAACTATTGGGTACTAAAAAGACTACGCAACGTATCGATCGGGCGATTGAATATATTGTGAGTACGGTATAAATTATTAACGGTAATTTTTAAAATATGGGGCTATAGCTCAGCTGGGAGAGCGCTTGCGTGGCACGCAAGAGGTCGGCGGTTCGATCCCGCCTAGCTCCACCAAACTTCCCATAAATTATTGGATTCTGGCTATAATACTGTATGTCAAAAAATCCTATCATTAATGACCGCCGCAATAAGCCTGAAAGAAGGAATAATGTTGTGGGTAGTCAGTTTCCTATTATCACTACACAAGGATCATGTATTAGAAAAGATCGCCGTTGCATACCCGAGCGTAGAGTATCTAATATAATTGTTAAAGAATGGCGTGTTAAAGATTCAATTTTTGAAACTATATTTTCTACTAAAGAATCAGCTGAAAGAAAAAAATAACTATTATATATTTAGATGCCTAACTGGCCTTGATGAATTAGCTTTACACTATCTTCGTTAATTTTATTACCAATCATTTGTACAGTTTTTAAAACATCTTCAGGCGTACGTGCATTCTTGGATAAGGTCAAATCTGCATTGTACACCCCATTGCTGGCTATATAAATTACGCCATTCAAATCTAATTCGCCATTTTGGTTATTTAAATAAACTTGAAAGCCGTCGTCTTGAGACGAAAACTCACCATTTAGATCACCTAAATTCAGCGCTAAAAAACCTAATATATTAGTGTTTGAAGTTTTTAATATGCCTTCAGCATTATGCGGAATACCATCTTTTATATTTAACTTATTAAACTTAGCATCGAACTCGCCATTAATAGTTAAACCTAAAGGCTCAAAGTAAGGGTTTAGCAAGGATAACTGACCTACAAGGTCGATATCTTTAGTATTAACAGCTGAACCAGCATAAGTAGTCTCAAAATCACCTTTTAGATTATTCGAATCTATAGATACATCTGCTTGAACTTTTCCAGTAAGTAAACTGAGCGGGTTAGAGGACCATTTAGTATTTTGTAAACTAATCTTATCAATGACAATATTTTGCACATTGCCCTTCAGTACTGTACCACTCAAACCTGAAGCAGAAATATTGCTAGGCAAAAATTTCTCAACAATAGAAGCTGGGGCAAAGTATGCGATAGCGCCAATAAATATCACTAAGCCAAATAATAGTTTTACGATTATCTTCATAATTATTTATCTGTTTAAGGTAACCTTGCCGGTAATCTTTCCAATCTGGTCAGAACGGTTGAAAGATGCATCGGCTACCTCAATATTATTTCTTCTTTCTAATTCACCTAATAGCACGATAAGATAGTCAAAGGCCATGTCTTCTACCCAGATTTGGACACTATCTTCGCCTTTAGGCTCAATTCTGGTAATGGCTGGGCGTATGCCCATCTGCTTAGCTCCGGTGTCTACAATTGCTAGCAATGAACGTCCATCGTTAGCTTGATTAAACATATTTGGGTTAATGCGTTTTAAATGTTCTACCTCTTGTTTTTTCTGGCTCATCCAAGCAACGGTTTCGCGCTTCGCATCAACACGTTTTTGTTTGTTATCACGACTCGATGCAATTGGTGACCAGATAGCTAAGTATAGTATTGCAATAGACACCAATACGGCTGCAATAAATACCATATAACGTTCACGCGACTGAAGCGTTTCCCACCAATCTTTCATTTAAGATCTCCTTTAGCAATAACGAGCTTTGCTTCAACTGTATCGCCTTGAGTATTGGCTGACTGTATGTCAGTTGAATAATGTTTACTTTTCAGAGACTGCTTAACACTATCGAGTACTTGCACATCTGGCGATTTTACATACATGTTTAATTTCCCATCTCGGTAATTCATTGCATCAATGTCAACCTTTCCAGCTTGTTTCATTGATTCACCGCTCATAGCAAGTAGCTCCATAAAACTGGCATTTGAACTTGCACTAGTCAGATCCATAAAGTTTTTCAAGCGAGCTTCCATTTTTGTGCGTGCACTATCTGCAGATACATTCTGCATATCAGGGAAGGTTTGTTTCGTAATTTGCACAATTTGAGCATTAAGATGCTTTTCTTGTTTGCTGAGACGTGCATGGTCAAGAAATACAGATATAAACGATAATGCAATCCAAGCTCCAAATAACATAGCTGCTACTTTCCATGGACCTACTTGGCGATGTTTTTTGTCTTTATTTTTATAACTTGTTTGCAACAAATTAATACATTCATTTTCATCCAAGCCATCAGCAAATAAGCCAGGAGGACAATCGTCTAATTCATTAGTGCTAATCGGCAAGTTAAGCTTCTTAACTCCTGTCTGCTGATCATCGCAACAGTACACATTAAGTTCTGTTGGCGTTTCTTCTGCCTGGCGCAGTGAAGAGGTAAGCATTTGTTGAAGATTATGCAAATCAATAGTGAAGCCTTGATATCTTGCTGTGCGAACAAGTGCACGATCATTTTCAATCAGAATGGTCCAAGTGCCATCTCTAAAAGGGAGTCCAAATACATCTGCAGTTAATAAATCAGGGTATATGCCAGCTGCAGAAAGCTCTTCTAGAACAGTATCCAAAGTTTGTTTATCAATTACTGCAACAGGGAAGTCGTTTTCACCATGTCGTTGGCCTAAAGCAAAATGCAAACTATCTACATCATCAGCTAATTCATCTTCTAATGCGAAGGGCACAGCTTTTTGCAAATGTTTTTGCTTACGTGCTCGAGTATTCACACTGGTAAGTAACATTTGCTCAAGTGGCAATAACACTATCACGTTAGCATTTTGCGTAACCGAAGAAACTTGTTCCAATCGGGCTTCTGCGCCTCTTGTTATAGGAACACCTTCTTCGTCTAATTTAATCCATTTAACAAAGTGAGAATCTTCTATATCTAGATTCTGAAGTAAATCACTTTGTATATATATGATTACGGTTTCTTCCATCTTGATTTCTCTTTTGGTTCTCTAATTAAAGCTTTTGACTACGTTTAACTACTTTCAGATTATTTCCACCACCACGATGAATCATGCTCACCATTTTTACTTGGCTGTTTCCAATTACACATTTTGTGTTTAGTAAAAAATAGTTGCTACTAACCGCATTATTCCCATCATTAATACTAGCGTTTAATGTAACTATTCCTTGCAAGCGTGGGTGAGTAATGAAATCATTTATTTGTTTATAAGGTTTATCTTCGCGATCCGAAACTAAATCCTCTCCCGCACCTTGTGGAATATTTATATCAAGACTTTCTAAGACTAATGCAGGTGCAGTATTTAAATTTAATAAGCTTTCGCTAGGTAAAGCTGTGATGTATTGAATTAATAGATTATAAGTTTCCTCATCAATGCCATGCACTAAACGCAATTCTGAAATATCTTGCATGGCTTGATCAGCAGGCAAGTATGGTGGTTCTAAACCAATATAAATATCCGATTCCGCACCATCGGAACCGGTAAAATCTTGATCTGCATCAACCCAGTCCTGAATGGCACCAACAAGACCTATATTCACACCCAAAGATGCAAATAAACGTTCAAAACGCTTATACATTACAGGATTTGGTTTGCCGGCCTTCAGTAATAAATTAACATTCAGTTTACCTTGTACATCTTCTAGCTTGCCTTCAATAAGGCCTCCAGGAAGAGGGAATACCAACGGCTCACCATTGTTCCACCAGGCTTCATCATGGGCATCATATCCGCCGTTGTCTTTTAGGTCTCTAGCAAGAATTGCCATTGCCCATTCTTCAGCACCTTTAGCATAAGACCATGCTTGACCGCTATTGAACGCAGTAACTGTTCGGCGAAAATTCAACTGGTAGTTTTCTGCAATAGAAACAGAAGCTACCACTGCAAGTGCCACAATTAATACTGCAGTTATCAAAGCGACTCCAGATTGCTTATTTTTAGATTTAAAGCTCATACTTTTAATCATTTAGGAAGTTGCAGGAGCCGCAAAGAGGCGTTTAATTTCTTCCATGTTTTCCATCTTAATGGTTAGTTCCAATGCTCGTGGTATTTCATATTGTTGAATAACACCGCTTTGTTGAACCGAGCTGCTATTTAGTGGTGGCCAGGTAATCTGCCATTGATTAGCTTGATCTAGATAACGGAGTTTTATCGTCTCAACGCCTTCTAAAAGATCTGTTGTAAAATATTCTTCAGCGATAGCGCCATCTAACTGGCCCCAAGTATGACGTTTCAAAGTATTTTCATCTAACTCATAAGAAACACGTTGCATTTTGCTTCGTACAAGATTGGCAGGATTGCGCCAGCCAGCATGCGTAAAACTAAATACTTTGTCTTCATTCCCTACGAATGCAGGTTGCATATCTTGGTATTGATTTCGAACTGAGCGATTAATCATTTGGTTTATATCTTTCTCAAAATATCTAAATGTGAGCTGCAAACCCTTAAGTTGGTTAGAAGAGCTTTGCAATTGACTCTGTCCTTTTAAGACATAATTCATCCCACCGAATGCCATGATTGAGACAAAACCAAATATAAATGTCGCGATCACCACTTCGATTAATGTAAATCCAGACGAATTGTTAATTTTATGTGTCATAAAATTCAACTTACCTTGGATTAAAAAGTAGCGTAATTAACGTTGCGTAATTCTGAGCAGATTTATCTTTATTTTTGCGCACTGTTACTTCTACGCGGTTTGTGTCTGGATCTTCTGTTCCTTCTATTTTTCGGGTCCAGTGCCATGTCAATCCAGCTAATTTTTCTTCACCATCAGTAAAACCTTTTTTTGGGCTTCCTGACGTAAGTTCAATCTCAGCTAATTGATTTTGCGCCACCCAAAAAGCAAAAGTTTTATCTCTTATATGAATTGTATTAGAAGTGGTTGTGGTAACGGTTTTAATTACAGCAGCCATACCTAATGCAACTATTGCAAGTGCCACCATAACTTCTAGCAATGTAAAACCTTTAAGATGATTAAT
>CAYXVH010000162.1:0-5489 GCA_964468615.1 uncultured Thiotrichales bacterium
AGCCACTTCTAATGAACCATCTTTATATAATTTGATGTCAATGGATTTGGCATACCCTGATATGGCTTCATCGACACTGTTATCAATGACTTCATGCGCCAAATGATTTGGGCGAGTAGTCTCGGTATACATCCCTGGCCGTTTACGAACCGGGTCCAATCCACTTAATACTTCAATATCTGAAGCGTTATATTTCCCTGCCATTTATTTATCCAAAGTTAAGCTTATTTTTTATTTACAAAGGCCTGCTAAGTAATTGTAGGAATGAAACTACAACAGTATGCTAACCGAATGGCCTATCAAAAATCTAATTTAGCGAAATCAAACAAGACCATCGTTGATAAGACCGCACTCGCAATCAATCCAGAGGAGAATATCGCTGTCTTTGCATCTGCCGGTAGCGGCAAAACTCATCTACTGGTCCATCGAATTCTAAAACTATTACTCAGTGGCGTAGAGCCCTCACACATACTAGCTATCACCTTCACACGCAAAGCCGCAGCTGAAATGCAGGAACGCTTAATGAAAGTTCTTGCAGAATGGGCTAGTGCAGATGAATTACAAGTTAAAGCCATACTGCAAAGCCTCTCACACCCTCACGATGGCGCAAGCATAGCAAAAGCTAGGAAGCTATATGAAGAATTATTATTTTCAGAGTATGAAATACGCATCACCACGTTTCACGCATTTTGCCAGGATATCCTAAAACGATTTGCTATACATGCAGGTGTGCCCGCAGGTTTTCACGTTGTAGAAACGAATGAAGAGTTCAAACTAGAAGCACGCAAAACATTATTCAAAACAGCCCAACAAGGCGATCAAGAACTAAGCAAAGCTCTTTTTACTCTCCTGCAACACAGTAGCACGGTTAATAATGTTAATGAGGTTCTTGATACTTTCATCAATTCAAGGAGTGACTGGAGAAGCTTTACTGAAAACCAAGAAAACCCTGCTCGCTATGCGCATGAATGCTTAGAAAAGTTGATTTTTCCTAAACAACACAAAGCGAGCATAGATCTAAACCCACTCACCGCAAACTTAGAGGAATACTTATCTTATATATCCGCTCATAAAACGAAAACATATCAGTCTTATTGCGAAATACTATCTACAGTCTTAGAACACAGGCCACTAGAAGGCGATCAACTGGAGACCATTACATCAATATTCTTTACCAGCAAGATGGAAAAGCGTGAGATAAAAGCAAGCAAGACACTAGAAAAAAGCCTGGGAGCCGAAACGGTACAAAATTTCATTTCTTTGCACGATAGTTTAAGCGAACAAATCTCGACTTACTTAGATGTACTCAAAAAAGAAAAGCTTCTCGAATTCAATCAAGCTTGGTTTTATGCAGGACATCAACTTTTAGGAGAGTATCAAAAGTTAAAATTTAACCAACACGCTTTAGATTTTGATGATCTCGAATGGTATACCTATTTGCTTCTCAACCAACATGAAAGCGCCGCTTGGATTCAATACAAGCTGGATCAACGCATCCAACACATATTAATAGATGAATTCCAGGACACGAATCCAACACAATGGAATTTACTATTCCCTTTACTGACTGAATTAGCCATCGATTCACACGAAAACCATAGGAGCTTATTTTTTGTAGGTGATGCTAAACAGTCTATTTATGGATTTCGACGCGCAAATTCTGAATTACAGTTCACCGCAGCTGAGTGGGCAAAAGAGCACCTGGATGCACAATTATTAGAAACAGATGATTCATATCGCTCATCCCCTGCAATAATAAATTTTGTAAACAAAATATTTTCCCAACAAGATATTGAACTAAATCATTTCAATGCTCATCAGGCGATTCAATCTGAGCTATGGGGCCAAGTTCAAGTTAATTCACTAACTTATGCTGAAGATCTAGAAACTGAAGGCTTAAAACAACAAGGCTTTCGAGACACTATGCGTGAAGCTAAAGAAAATATTGAGAGTGATAACCATTACTTAGAAGGACAACAAGTCGCAAGTAAAATTAGCAATTTAGTATCCAATGCAACACCAATCATGGAGAACCAAACTCCGCGAGCGATTAAATTTAGCGATATCATTATCCTTGCAAGGAACCGAACCCATCTAGCACAACTTGAACTTGCTCTAAGTGAACAAAGTATCCCCTTTAGCAGCGCTTATGATGGAGAGTTTCTAAATAGACTTGAAGTTCAAGACATTCTTTCATTACTAACTTATCTAACCCAATCACATAATGACTTGGCACTAGCACAAGTGCTGCGCTCTCCGTTATATGGGATGAACAACCAAGATTTAATGGAGATAGCCCGCATACCTGAAAGGTCTTGGCATGAAAAACTAAAATCCTATGCAGAAATATCGAATAATACACTAGCGAAACAAGCATTTGAGCAACTGCAAAACTGGCGCAGCATATCTAATACATTACCCGTACATGATTTATTAGATCGAATCTACTTCGAAACCAATATACTATCACGCTATTCAAAAAGCTTACCAAGCGAAGATACTGGAGGATTAAATACTCAAGTACTAAACAATCTAATTGCACTTTTACAACTGAGTTTAGATTTAGATGCTGGAAGATATTCAAGCATTCAATCTTTTTTGACCTCACTGCAAACCAGCCAACCAAACATACACCCGGGTAATGGGCAACTACAGAAAAATAATAACGAGGTGCTAATAATGACCATTCACTCGGCTAAAGGCCTTGAGGCACCTGTAGTTTTCCTTATCGACACTGGGCCAAAAAAACCACAAGCACATACTTATAAATCTATAATTAATTGGCCGTCAAACGCACACCAACCCAAACAATTTTTCCTAGTGGGACGAAAAAACAGCTTAGATAAGGTTACACAATCTATAATTGATCAACAAGCAAACACTCATAGGAAAGAGGAACTTAATTTATTGTATGTTGCGCTTACGCGAGCAAAACAATATTTATTTATCAGCGGTACTGCTTCAAAACAAAAGCCAGAAAACTCTTGGCACTCCATTATTAGTAATGCATTAGACGATGCATTTAAAATTGAAGAAGAATCAGTATGGAACTCTGAGTTTGGCATACTACCCTCAATTAATACTCAAGAATTGAATGAAGCATCTAATCTGCCATTGATTAACTATGACTTAAGCAAACCGTTTCCAGTGCAGGAAGTTATCGACACCGAAGAGCAGCAAGCCGACTCAAAACATGCTGATTATGGAACGCTAGTCCATAAGGTGTTTGAACTCTTCGAACAAAAAGACTCACAAGATCATGCAGCGTTGAAGGAGGCTGTAGAATCTTTTCTGGGCATTAAAATCAAAAAACAGGAATTTGAAAATGCGGTTCAGGAAGTTACCAATTGCTTGAAATCAGCCGAACTAAGTCAGATTTTCAATTCTGAAGACAAGCAAGAAGTTTTAAAAGAAGTACCCATCAGCTTCATCAAAGATGGAAAAGCCTTATATCGAGTCATTGACCATCTAGTCATCGATAAAAACCAAGCATGGATTATTGATTACAAAACCACGCGTGATGTTTATGCTGATTCTATGCATGCAACTGCAAAGCAGTACCAACATCAAATCAGCACATACATATATGCGGTAAAAAAACTTTATCCAGAAAAATCTATTCGAGCATCTATCTTATTTACTGCAATTCCAGCGCTATATGACTTTGAGCCAGAAATAATAGACCAAAAGCACTGAGATAGAAGAATCAGCGTTAGTTAGCTTTCTTCGCTTCCTCATCTAGCATAGCGGCCAAATCTTTCGCAGGGCGATATCCAGGTATTAATGTGCCATCACCTAAAAGCAATGCCGGTGTACCGGTAACACCTAACTGCTGACCAAGATTAAATTGCGCAGCAATTGGGTTATCACAATTTGCTTGCGGAAGACTTTCGCCTGCCTTAGCTTTAGTCATTGAAACTTGTTGATCTTTAGCACACCATACATTGATAGCTTTCTGAAAAGATGGAGTATTTGGGCCACTTCGTGGAAACATCATGTATCGCACTTTTACACCGTAACTATTTAGCTCTTCCATTTCGGCATGTAGTTTTCTGCAATAGCCACAATCAATATCCGTAAATACGGTTAAGGTATGTCGAGGTTTCTCAGGAGAAAACACAATCATCTCAGACTCATCCAGTTTACCCATTAACCCTTTACGAACCTCTGTGCGTGTTGTTTCGGTTAGGTTTTCATTTGTATCCAAATCCACTAACGCGCCCTGCAATACATAGCGGCCATCACCAGAGGTATAAAATATTTCCGAACCAAAAACGACTTCGTATAATCCATTAATAGCCGTAGGCTTTATAGATTCTGGCTTATCCTGAGGCGCTAGTTTTTCCAAGCGTTCGGTAATATTCGCAATATCTTCTGCCTCACCTGCCGTTGCTATTTGCACACAGAAAATGACGATAATGAAAGATATGATCAACTTATACATTGGTATTTCCCTATTCTATTAGTACTGGTAAATTTGAATTGAATATAGCGGCTTTATTTAAAGCCTATTATATAAGACCTGAATCTTGGAGAATGATTTCATCCTTTGGAGTGGTGAAATTATCCTCTTGGATGGTGTTTCCGATGTAACTCCTGCAGTCTTGCCTGGGCCACATGAGTGTATATCTGCGTTGTGGATAAATCACTATGGCCGAGCAACATTTGGACTACTCTCAAATCTGCCCCGTGATTGAGCAGGTGAGTAGCAAAAGCATGGCGCAGTGTATGTGGAGAGAGGTGCTTAGCGATACCAACATTTTTCGCATGCTTTTTAATTAGATGCCAAAATGCCTGGCGCGTCATCGCGGTACCACGATTAGAAACAAACAAAGAATCACTCTGGCGTTTCTTAAGCAGGTCAGCACGCGCCTCATCTATAAACCGTGAAATCCATTCATTCGCTTGCTCACCAAACGGAATCAAACGCTCTTTATTGCCTTTGCCAGTAACGCGTATCACACCATGATTTAAATTCACTTGACTCAAGGTTAATCCAATTAGCTCACTCACGCGCAAACCACATGCATAGAGCACTTCTAACATGGCACGATCTCGAACCCCGTGAGCTTTATTAATATTGGGAGCCGCAAGTAAACGATCTACTTCTTCCTCAGTTAAGGTTTCTGGAAGAGGCCTACCTAACTTTGGAAATTCGATTTGCGAAGAAGGATCTTTTTGCACAGCTCCTTGTCGCACTAGATAACGATAAAAACGCCGAATACTAGATAACAATCTGGCCGAAGTACGCGGCATACTCCCCTGCTGTACCCGATACGATAAATAATCTAACAAATGGTCTCGTCGCGCCTCAGTAATATTAACAGTCGCTTGGGACAACCACTTAGACAAACCAATTAAATCATTACGATATGCAGATAAAGTATTTTCACTCAACCCATGTTCAACCCATAAAGTATCTAAAAATGCCTCAATAACAGGCTGATCAGGTGGCAAACTATAAGAAGTGTCACTCATAAAAATGAGAG
>CAYXVH010000163.1:0-5532 GCA_964468615.1 uncultured Thiotrichales bacterium
CAGCTAATAATTGTAGATCTGGATAAAATTCTTTCTCGGCCAAACTTACACGAGCTGAGTTTACGGCAACTTGTGCGTTTATGCGTTTTAACTCTGGATGTAGATCAATGGCTCTTTGTTCTAATTCAGCTAGGATCGGAATTGGTTTTCGAATAGAAAAATCTGCGGAAGATGCAAGTGGAGCATTTGGTTTCTGATTAAGTAATGTATTAATTTGCGCCTGGATTGAACTCTTTAATCTAATTAGCCCGAGCCTATGTATATCAAGATTTCTTTGCTCAACCTCCGCTTGTAAAACATCTTGTTGTAATGCGCGGCCGGCTGCATACCGTGTTTCAGCCACTGCACGCAGTTCTTCCAGCAGCTCACTCGTTGATTCATGAATCCGTAGTGATTGATCTACAAAATACCATTCAGCATAAGCTGACTTTGTTAATGCAATAAGACGTAATCGCAATGCACTAACATCTTCATGCGCAACTTTTGATTCTTGAAGTGCTTCCTGTTCGCGTGCGGCAAGTGTACCGGGCCACGGAACTTTCTGGCTTAGTTCTATTTTTTGATTTAAACCTCTACCGTTATCAGCATCTAATGTTTTTGGTGCGAACCCATAACTAAACATTGGGTCGTCCAAAGAACGAGCTGGTTCAATCTGGTATTTCGAAGCTTCTTCAATTGCAAGAAGCGCTTCAATACCTGGGTTACGATCCAGCACCATGTTAATCAAGCTATCGGCAGTAATAATCTCGCTAGAGCTTTGATCAGCATGTTGTTTGTGCTCTGCATGTACCCAGCTAGGCACTAATAAATAAATAAATAAAGTAAAAAACCATTTTTTTCGAATTGATATGGCAACCATATGCCACCTCCATTACGCTGTATTAACAAAGTAATAAACAACTCATGAAGTAATATGCGCACTGCACATCACCTACAAGTTAGAGGTTGCTAGATTTAAATCCGAAGACGCTGTGTAACGAGGTAGGTATTAGAACCTTGACTGTCGGGGGGACTTGTATGGTGATAACTAATTTCTGTGAAACGAGCTGGTTCCACCAATGATTCATCTACAAATACAATGACTATTGGAGGATCAACATCTGAACGAATCTCAACAGATTTAATGACATCAATTTCATCATTAGCTTCGTCATTAAAACTAAGTTGAATGGTTTCTTCACAACACTGGTTTTCAAGTGTTATTGCATCGCTATGATCCGAATCACCACAATTGTTGTGATCTTCACAACAACAATCATCGAGGAATACCGCATCCATCATTCCACAAGCAAACACTTGCTGTGCCTGCAAAGGACCCACTAGCAGCAAGAATATTAGAGCTCGAATGATAGGACTACGATGCACGTTCATGATGATTAGTCTACGACTGGATAAATATAGTTTCAATATATATCACAATGATCAGCGTGATTTTGGCTACTTTGTATGAATGGACTTTTTATACAGCTATATGAGCACATACATGCCAATATACACACTGGCTTGGATAAAAAAGGCCCAAAGCCAAGAATGTAAAAAGCAACTGACTCTTGACTCGACTTAGCATTCGATTGCTTGATTACAACCAACAACTATACTTGAACCAAAATTAGACTGGAGAATTATGCTTCGAGCTTATGGTTTGGAAAAACTTCAATTTTCCATGTCATATTCGTACGTCGACTAACCAATTTACAACTATGATTATCGATTTTAGTGATGCGATAGCGTTTGAGAAGATGTTTAAAAAAATCCTCGCTATATCCACGTAAACTTGATGATTTCATAAGACAACATCCTTGTTGTTGTAGAAACATAGCATCTCAATTTATACACAATACTATTGTGATTCACTCGGCGCTTCTCAAAACCACTCATCTATTTAATAGAAAGTTTCAGTGACTTACTTAAGAGGAAAGACAAAGCGTCTGACCTCTATAATTTCCAAAATTCTATTTTTAGCGCCTAATTAAAATAGGTAGCGTAGATTCTATTAATGCTCTATTGTTTACTGCTATTCACTATTAGTGAAATCCAGAATGCTTCATTTACAAAACCCTGCCCCCAGAATTTCCACTCGTCTGGCAAACCTTCTGCTTGTATCTCTTCCAATGTCTTGCCTTGATTTACTTTTTCCATCACATACATGGAAGTTTCGAGCATCATGTCATACGTGTTTTCAATCCCTTCTAAATTTGTGAACTCACCATGGCCCGGAATAACTTTTGCATCTTCTGGTAACCATTCCATTATGGCTTGCAAATTTTCAGCATATTTAAAAACATTACCACCGCTATCAAGGTCTACAAATGGGAACACTCCTGTAAATAACAGATCACCCATATGCACTACATTACTTTCCACAAAATAAACTACACCATCACCATCGGTATGACCGTTTGGATAATGTAAAAACTTAATCTCTTCATCATTAAAGTGAATAGACAATGATTCATCAAAGGTAATCACCGGCCAAGCTTGCTTGGGTGATGCAAGTGTTTTACCAAAATGACCTTCTTGATCGGTAGAAATACGATTACGCACATTTTTGTGTGCAATTATCGTGGAATGATCGCCAAACACAGCATTGCCACCGGTATGATCACCATGCCAATGTGTATTCAGAATATATTTAGGCTTGCCACCCTGTAGCTCGCCAAACACCTTGGTTATTTTTTCATGCATCGGCTTAAGCTGATCATCCACCATTAACAATCCATCTTCTCCGACGGATACAGCCAAATTACCACCAGCAAACCCATTCACCCCTTGCAACATATAAATATTATCGGTGACTTTGATTTTCTTTAAATCGATTTTAGAAAAATCTTGATCATTAAAGTCTGCAGCACTTATATACGCTACCAAAATTAAAATTATAGTAATAAGTATCTTGTAATAAATTTTCACAACGTTCTCCAACTAATATTCAAAAGGTATTCTAGAAGTCTGCTTTTAACACTACGCGATAACGCGCTTTACCGGCTTCTAAATGTTCAAACGCATTATTCACATCACTCATCGCAAATTCTTCCGTAACAGGCAATATTGAATGCCGCGCACAAAATTCAAGCATTTGATTAATGGTTGCAGGACTACCTAACGGGCTTCCGGAAACTGATTTTTGGCCAATAATGGCAGGAAAAGAAGGAACCGCAATCGGTTCTGGAATAATCCCCACCGTATGCAGTCTACCTTTAGGTGCCAGTGCGTTTAAATAGGCATCCCAATTTAAGGTTACATTGGTGGTATTAATAATAAAATTCATCGAGCCGGCAATTTTTTCAAGCTCATTCGCATCCCGTGAATTCACAATATTGTGTGCGCCTAACTTTTTAGATTCATCGGCTTTATCAGGCGATGAAGTAAAGGCAGTAACTTCACAACCCCATTTATTTAAAAATTGAATTGCAAGATGTCCTAACCCACCAACACCAATGACACCCACGCGATCAGTCGGCTGAACATTAAATTGAGTGATCGGGTTGAAGACCGTAATGCCGCCACAAAACATCGGCCCTAACTTTGAAGAATCCAAACCTTTAGGAATGGGAGAGGCCCATACCCAATGACAACGCACATAATCGGCAAAGCCACCAAAACGCTCCACAATGGTTTGCTCGGGCGTGGCACACAAGTTGTGATCGCCGGATAAACATTGATAACAATGCATACAGCTTTCAGAAAACCAACCCAGCCCCACTTCATCACCAATTTCTAAGCCTTGAACATGCTCACCTTTATCAACAATTTCACCCACTACCTCATGCCCAGGCACAAAAGGAAAACCCGTAATCTCCCAATCATTATTCAACATACTTAAGTCAGAGTGACACACCCCGCAGTACTTCACTTTGAGGTCCACTTGATCAGTGCCCAGATCAGGTAATGAAAATTCAAAAGGTTCTAAAGCACCTTTTACTTTATTTGCAGCATAAGCATGAACACTACGCATCAACAGAACTCCTGAAATCAGAATAAGATGAGATACGTAAGTATAATCTTAATTCAATATGAATTTTAGAAAATCACATACCCATATCATCAAACAGTAACGACTGAATATTTTTTCGCAGCAAGCACAAGAACAAAAGAGTAAACTAAACCATTATGGCCACTCATCACGCTAAACCTGGAGAAATTGTAGACCTGCAAACGTGGGCTGCAGATTTACCTAAAGAACACACCAAGGCTATCGTCAAAACAGACGAGATGGAGCTAATAAGAATTGTATTGCCCGCAGGAAAAGGAATTCCCATTCACAAAGTACCCGGGCCGGTTACCGTTCAATGCATAGTAGGGAAAATTGCAATTATCGCAATGGACGCCACACAAGAACTTAACTATAACCAGCTATTACACCTAAAACCTGGCGAACCATATTCTTTAAAAGCCATTGAAGATGCTATAGTACTACTCACTATCATCTTCAAACATCCATAATGCTACCTAAAAACTTATTGAATGATCTCTTAAGTAAGCATTCTTACGTAAATGAAAAATCTGCAACTCAAGCGCGTTTACGAAAAATCAAACAAAGATGATGACTATCGAATTTTAGTGGATAGACTATGGCCGCGGGGGCTTAAGAAGACTGAAACTAAAATTGATCTTTGGTTGAAAGAAATAGCCCCATCAAATGAGCTTAGAAAATGGTTTGATCATGATGCAAATAAATGGAAACAATTTTGTACTAAATATAGTAAAGAACTTAAAAATAAAGATGAAGAATTAAATATAATTAAACAACGTCTAAAAAAATCAAACGTCACGCTACTATTTGGAGCAAGTGACAAAGAACACAACCAAGCTGTCGCGTTACTACAGTATATTCAAAATAATTAAATGACGATTATTGACCGAAAGAAAATTTCACTATTATTTCTAAAATGAGTGAAAAAAACTTTCGTCTAATTCTTTTTGTCGCACTACTTTGTGTGGCACCTACCATTGTATTTTTGGTGCAGGTTGTCATTACTATTCCACCTGTTGTAATTCTCTCTGCAATGGTTGTGCTGCTTGTAGAGTATTTTAAAGAAAGCGGGGGAGTGTCAATACTGATCATTGCATTTTTAGCGGCTACCTTTCTAATTTCATTCGGTATTTTTTGGCTCATTGCATATATTTTTGCCAAGATAGCAAGCTGGTTACCGAGTATATGGTTGCGCTACACATGGTTAGCTACTTTGTTAATGGTGTTGTGGAGTGTGTCGCAACAACCTATCTATGGTGCAGGGGGTCATGGTCCTGGTTCGTTTGGACCTATTCAAGATATATGGGAGCAAGGCTTAGCGATTAAACCTGATGCTCCATGGAATTATTATTTTATATCTGTTGGGATGATTATAGGGTGCGCTATTTTATGGCGCGGTATTACTTATTTAATTTCTAGAAAAACTGCGTAAGTAATTAATAAGTTTTTAGGTAGCATTATGGATGTTTGAAGATGATAGTGAGTAGTACTATAGCATCTTCAATGGCTTTTAAAGAATATGGTTCGCCAGGTTTTAGGTGTAATAGCTGGTTATAGTT
>CAYXVH010000164.1:0-2644 GCA_964468615.1 uncultured Thiotrichales bacterium
GTGGTAGTAACCGTTAACAGCCGCAACATTTGGCAAATAGGTAATTTGTCGTGTTAGTTCTATCGATCGGAATATCATGTTTATTAAAATGGATCCGATAGCACCAGGTTGATCGTATGTAAACGGCTCAGCATGAGTGGATCACGAATATTCTCAAAATTGAAGTATTCCTGCATATATAAACCGTCTTTTGGAACTACGCTATCTGTATAGTCCTGATGTAAATAAAAAGGTAACTGCGAACGTAACAGGCGATATCTATATTGGCGTAATGGTCGTCGTATAGCGATGGGTAGATTAACTGCCATCGAGTTCTTAATTCTGGTTTTGACAGTTAGTTTGTCAGAAAAATTATGCCCATAGGCCGAATTATAAGAGGCTAGTTTCGGATTTATCTGGTTGATAAGTGCGGCTTCGAATATTCCGCACTCTTTTTGCTTAAACGGAATAATAAAACTTGAAATGCCAAATATTGGTTCTGCAAAAGGGATCAGGGCATAACTTCTAACGTTTTGAATGCTCGTGTTATAACCCATCCAGTATTTAATTCTCATGTATACGTAAAGCTTTTCCAATTCTTCTCGCGTCAGTAGCGAACGATCAATTTCAAGCATGAATTGGATCTTGTTACTCATGTTTTGCAGATATTCGTCAGAATTAAAATTATCCTTAAAGTAGTTGGAGGGTAAACTATCAAATCGAGATTCCAAAAACTGACCTATGCGTATCGACTTGTCAGGTGATTTCCAAAAATTTCTAAATATTTCCCCGCCACCACCGTTTAACTGCAAACCTGCCGCGTCAGTACGAATTGTGCGGGCCGCCTGCTCAGCGCCATTGGTAAAAGTGCCATTTGGTCCATGCCCATCACAATAAAAATACTCGAGTTGCAATAAGTTGTGAAAACTATCCAGCGATGGTTTGCCAATTATTCGATTGTCGTGGTGAATTGTTAAGCCTTCACCGGCAGTAATAGATTTGGCGATTTGCACGTCGGGTGATCTTTCAACTCCATAGACATACAGGTAGGGTTCAAAATCGCATTCAGTTAGCAGAGCCAGAATTAAACGGCTATCGTAACCACCAGATAGCGCACTGCAAACTTCACTGCCAAAACTTTGTTTTATTACGTCGAAATAATCCAGCAACTGCTCTACTGTTTTAGCTATGCGATCATTAAAATTAGTCGTAGAGATAACTGGAAGATCGATTAGTTTTTTTATTTCTTGATGCCCATGACCTAGCTGATGAATTTTAAAAGCGTTTAATAGTTTAACCTCCTCTATGTAAGTGTCATCACCGTAACTCGCACCTTCACGTGCATATTCATACATCGCCTGTAAATGAAGCTGCTTTTTATCAAGTAAACGAACCACGGACAAAAACGAGCTGGAAATAATTCCATGATTTTTATTGGTAAAGACGTGATACACACCAAAATAGTCATTCCACGTGTAGAGTGTTTTGTTTTTATACATTAAGACACTGAAGTGCCCCCAAAGCGCGTCGAATTTGAACTTGTCTGGTATGAAATCCGTATAAAGTTCTTCTAGGGCGCTGAGGCCGGTTTGTTTTTTGTAGATTAGCGTTCCGGTAAATATTATGAAGTCGCCATCAGGAAAGCGAAGTAGATTTTCGGATCGAACCCCAATTTTATTATAGAGATGAATTGTAAAATTATCCGTTTCGATAATTTCCTTTAACGGTAGTGAGCGGCCATCGGAAAGCTGCCTTTTTTCAAGCGCCTGCAGGCTATGTCGAAGTCTCGTGGCATCAGGTGGATTCTGCTGCTTATTATAGTATAGAAAACCACCCATCCGTTGCTGCTCCGTCTAATCTGCTCGAGATTTATTTAATAACTTTGATTGTGCCAAGCCCTTACCACTTATCGTAAAGTTCGAGATCGTCGAAATACAATTGTGCGACACCGCCATTTTTACGTATAAAATCGATGATATTCTGACCACTGTAAAGTTTTAGTGGCTGCCAGTCTGTCAGGGGCACCGGTTCCGGGGAATCCGGGTGGTAGGTCCAATCGTTGAAGTCGAAGACTGTAGTGAATTTGCTCTCCTGTTCACCCTTGACACCCATATAAAAGCGTCCCGTATTTTTATTGCCGGCCTTATAACCTATTTCAACATCAAGCCACTCGCCAACAGGAACATCATAGTTGTCTCCCACGTGACCCCATATGGGTTTCCAGATGCCATGTCTAATTTTGCCACCTTCTGCAATGCTGCCCGATACCGCGAAGTATAATGGTTTGCCAGCGCCAGCGGGTTTGGCGATGTTCAAGCTGATAGTAAACGGATATGGATGCCCCCTCCATCGGGCACCCATCCACATGGTGCTTATGCCGAACCAGGCATTCCGCGCGGGGTATTTCTTATAATATTTAATATCAGGATGCAGAAACAGACGATAACGTTGAAAAACAGAGCTTTTTTTGATGCCACCCAGATTCATCTGAATGCGACCTTTGAATTTACCTTTGCGCTGACCAGGGATCCCCGCATTTTTTAGCCAATAATGTAATACCTTGTTATTTTTGTTCTTTGGATCGGTTTCAATACGTGCACGTCGATCACCTGTATTGCCAGCTTCATAATAAATTCCTAAAGCTTTTGTCTGTCCTTTTGCTGTA
>CAYXVH010000165.1:0-2513 GCA_964468615.1 uncultured Thiotrichales bacterium
TAACTAAGCAGTAACCTGTGGGGGCGATGAGTTATTCGCCCCCACACAAGATTTAAACGTTGAGGAAATGAACATGATTAGGAGACGTATCGATGAAAACTAAATTATTGGATATTAAACGATTTCGATTTATTAAATTAAAATTGAAGAGGAACTAATTATGATTAACGTAAGTAAAAGCCTTATTGCTGCTAGTGTAACTCTGGCACTGATGGGTGTTAGCTCAACTGCTGTTAAAGCCAATGAATATGTCCCTAAATACAAAGCTGACGTTAGCGAGGAGATGTTAACCCCAGATTCAGTAATGACAAAATACGCGGGTGAATTAACTTTTAAAGATGGTTTTCCAACGGATGAAACGTTCGCTAAAGCGAATGACTATATGGATACTGCTAGAGCTTTTACGTTATTTGGATCAGCTGTACCAACAGTAGCCATGTATGCCATGTTAAAAGGTCATCGTGATATAGGCGTTATACCCAATAGAACTGTCGCCCTTACTGAGCAATTAATCGACGCAAGGTCATTGTGGTTAACACCTAATACAACCACTCCTTATGCTCATGCAGAAATCAATGTAAAAAATGGACCTGTTGTGATTGAAGTGGGTTCACCGGTAATTTCAATTTTAGACAATGCCTATTTTTTGTATGTGGGTGATATTGGTTTAGGTAACGCCCAAGACGGTGGTAAAGGCGGAAAATATCTCGTTGTAGGTCAAGATTACAAAGGGGAAATTCCAAAAGGTTATATTGTATTAAAAACCAATACATACCGTCAGTGGATGCTAACACGCCCATTCCAGTTGCCTAATGAATCACTTGAAGAAACCTTATCGAAATTCAAAAAGGGGATTAAAATTTACCCACTTGCAGAAGCTAATAACCCGCAACCAGTTGAATTTATGAATATATCAGGTAAAAAATACAGTACGCTTCATGCAACTGACTCATCAATATATGACGAACTAAATGAAGTGATTCAGTACGAGCCTGCAAATTCGGGTGACCCAGAGCTATTAGGTTTAGCAAAAGCAATTGGTATGGAAAAAGGTAAAGAATTTAAACCCGATGCACGCATGCAAAAAATATTGACTGAAGCAGCAAGCTTAGGCAATGCAGCTTACAGGGGCGTAATGTTTAAACCTCGTAACCCAGATGTTTATTTTTACCCTGATCGTAAATGGTTTTCACCGCTTTCAAGTGGCAGCTATGAATTTTTGTCTAAAACTGGCGCCAGGCTCATAGATGATCGTGTTGGCTTCCACCTTTTTGCAACCGGCGTTACCCCCTTTATGGTCAAGCCCACTGTAGGTAAAGGATCAGTTTATGAAATTGGCTCAATGGATGAAACCGGCAAAATGCTTGATGGTGGTAAGACCTATAGCGTTACATTACCAGGGCCTGTTCCTGCCCGTGATTTTTGGTCATTCATGGTTTACGACAACCAAACACGCTCTATTTTGGAAACGGATCAGAAAACAGGCGGCGTAGACTCTAAATTAGCAGGCATGAAAAAGTCTGAAGATGGCAGTGTCACTATTTTCTTCGGGCCTGAAGCGCCTAAAGGACAAGAAAAAAACTGGGTACAAACTGTTCCTAACAAAGGCTTTAACGTGCTTTTACGCTTATACGGCCCAGAACAAGCATGGTTCGACAAAACATGGAAACCAGGTGATTTTAAACTAGTAAAGTAACCCCGCTTCGGGATAAAAAATTGACCTAAATGCCTGTTCCGTGATCGGATCTTTTGACCAAGAACGATTCAATCACACAAGGAACAAGCATGAAGAAGCTAAAGGAGAGATACTATGAAAAACAAAATTACCATCCAAACTCTGCTGGCAGGACTGCTGGCGATCGCGCTGATAGCTTCCGCTAGTGCGGCCGATAAACCCAACGTCGTTCTGATGCTGTCAGACAACATGGGCTACGGTGATTTAGGCGTCTATGGCAGCGGTGGTGAACTTCGTGGTATGCCCACGCCGCGCATTGATCAACTGGCAAGCGAAGGGATGATGCTCACTCAGTTCTTCGTGGAGCCAGGCTGTACACCAACCCGCGCGGCTTTGCTGACAGGCAGATATTCTCAACGTGCAGGATTGGGAAGCATTATTATTGCCGGTACACCCAGCACACTTCAGGATAGTGAGGTGACGCTTGCCGAACTGTTCAAATCAAAAGACTACGCCACTGCCATTGTGGGTAAATGGCATCTTGGTGAAGAAAAGCAAAGTCTGCCCATTCACCAGGGCTTTGATGAATACCATGTTGGGATTTTACAAACCACCGACTGTACATTGTATCCAGATGGTATGCGTAGAAGCGGTATACCGGAAGCAGCAATTGCCAAATCTCAATGCACTACCTGGGAATCAGAACCCGGAAAGGATGTGTTGAAAAAGGTCCGTCCCTACGATCTTGAATACAGGCGGCATATCGAAGGTGACATAGCGCAAGCCTCCGCGAAGTACATCAAAGAACAGGCAAAAGAAGAGAACCCATTCTTTCTTT
>CAYXVH010000166.1:0-5291 GCA_964468615.1 uncultured Thiotrichales bacterium
TAAAGAAAGGATGATGAAAGAATTGGAATTATTTGGATTAGAGGCTAGACCATTTTTTTACCCGCTTAGTGCGATGCCGGCTTATGGAGGAGAATCAGTAGACAAAAAAGAGAAAAATCCTATTGCATATGATGTGTCTAAGCGTGGAATCTGTTTGCCTGCAGCGTTCATGACTAGTAATGATGAGCTAGCTACGTATTGTAATGCAGTTTGCGATGTTCTTGATAGGTATTCATAGAAGGTGTTTTAGAATGACTTTGATTGATGATGTTCAGGTTTTTACGTTACCTTCTATGCAAGATAATCTGGGGAAGTTAGTAATAGCAGAAGAAGGTGCTTCAATTCCTATCGATATTTGCAGAGTATTTATTGTTTCTGGTTCTCCAGAAGTTGTTCGTGGCAAACATGCACATAAAATTTTGACACAGATTTATGTCTGTATTAGCGGTAGTTGCGAGATAACTTATGATGATGGTAATCAGCGTAGAGAAGTTCGGCTTGATTCATCAGAAAAAGCACTTAAAGTTCCACCGGGAATTTGGGCTGAGCAACGTTATATTGGACAAAACAGTATACTGATGGTTCTTTGTGATTATCCATATGATGAATCGGATTATATTCGTGATTACGGTGATTTTCTTGCTTATCGACAAGATGTGTCCATATGAAAATTGTTGTGACCGGCGGGCTTGGACATATTGGCTCTCGCTTAATTCGTGATCTCCCAAAATATTTCCCAGCTGTGGAAATTTTAATGATAGATAATCTTTCGACACAACGATTTGGATCTTTATTTAATCTTCCAAACAATGTTAGTTATCGATTTGTTGAAGGAGATGTTACAACTATGGACATTCAGCCGCATATTATAAATGCTGATGCAGTTGTGCATTTAGCAGCTCTTACTGATGCCACAAAGAGTTTTGATCAGCCGGAAGAAATGGAGAAGGTTAATTATACAGCTACGAAATGTGTGGCCAATGCTTGTTTAGAGGTTGATGTTCCAATGATTCATGCTTCTTCGACAAGTGTATACGGAACACATCGTGAAGTAATTGATGAGAATTGTAGAGCGGAAGAAATTAATCCACAAAGTCCTTATGCTGAAACTAAATTAAGAGAAGAGAGTTTGATAGCGGAAATGTGTAAAACTGATTCGCTCAGAGCAATAACATTTCGCTTCGGAACAATTTTTGGTACTTCACCTGGAATGCGATTCCATACCGCTGTAAATAAATTTTGCTGGCAAGCAGTTATGGGTCAGCCACTTACTATTTGGAAGACAGCATTTGAGCAAAAACGGCCATATCTAGATCTGGGTGATGCAATTCGTGCAATTGCTTTAGTGATAAATAAAAATAAATTTGATGGTGACGCATGTAATGTTGTATCTGTCAATGTAACAGTTCGGCAAGTTGTGGAATCAATACAGAAATGGGTGCCAGAATTAGAGATTGAATTTGTTGAGAGTCGCGTCATGAATGAATTTTCATTTGAAGTTCTAAATTCGCAATTATCCGCAGTGGGATTTATTCCAGAAGGTGATTTGAGTATTGCGGTCGAGCAGACAATAGCAATGTTATTGAAGGCAAATTGCATGTCCTGATAGCGCTATCATGATAAGAATTACTTCTGAAGTAATTTCAAATTGGGTAGATGTAATTTCATTTCTATAATAATTAAATAATTTTATAAATAAAGCTCGCCCAATGTGCAAAGGTGCAAAATGTGTCGCCGGTTAAAATAAATCTAATTGCAAATATGATTGGGAGTGCTTTGTCGGCAATTTTGTCAATTATATTTATTCCTCTTTATATTAGTTTTATGGGGATTGAAGCGTATGGTTTGGTTGGCTTTTTTGTAACATTGCAAGCCTTGTTTGCGATATTTGATATTGGTTTAACGTCTACAGTATCTAGAGAGCTTGCTAAGCTTTCTGCTACTCCAGATTCAGATGGGAAAGCTTTAAATCTTGTCCGCACATTGGAAATTATATATTGGATAATCGCTGTTTTAATTGCGTTGATTGTAGTAATACTGTCTCCTTGGATAGCAACGAAATGGTTGTCTGGAAATGAACTTTCACCTGCAACAATTCAACAGTCCATTATGTTAATGGGAATAGTTATTGCATTTCGTATGCCTTATGGCTTTTATAGTGGTGGGCTACTTGGTTTGCAGCGACAAGTTCTAATGAATGTTATTAAGGTAATTATTGAGATATTTAAAAGCGGAGGTGTAGTTTTGCTCTTATGGCTGGTCTCGCCAACAATTACCACGTTTTTTATTTGGCATCTGGCAGTAAGTAGCTTTGCTGCATTCCTAATGTTTTTTGTTTTATGGCGATGTTTGCCTAAAGTTATAGATAAGCCTTGTTTTCAACCTTCTATTTTTCTACAGTTATGGAGGTTTATGGCAGGAATGAGTGGTATTGCAGTTCTGTCTGTGGTATTAGTCGAAACAGACAAAGTCATACTAAGTAAATTACTCCCGCTGAGTGAGTTTGCATATTATGTCTTGGCATCAATGGTAGCAATGGGTCTTTATGTAATTATTGTACCTACTTATTCTGCAGTCTACCCGCGGTTTACTCAGCTTGTTGCGAGCCATGATCAAGCTTCACTAGCATCGCTTTATCATAAAAGCTGTCAGTTTATGACGGTTCTTGTGATGCCTATTGCAATTGTAATTTGTTTTTATTCCAATACATTGCTTCAAATATGGACCCAAGATGAAACTGTTTCTTATCATTCTGCACCGATATTAAGTATTTTAATCATAGGTACAGCTTTTAATGCAATGATGAATATACCCTATGCCTTGCAATTAGCGCATGGTTGGACAAAGCTTTCGATTTATTCAAATATAATTGCGATTGCAGTGATAATTCCCATGTTGCTTATAATAGTTCCAAAATTTGGCGCAATAGGTGCTGCGGTTGCTTGGGTAACATTAAATGCAGGTTATATTATGTTTAACCTTCCAATTGTTCATGCAAAACTAATGAGAGGAGAATTAAGGCGGTGGATCATCGTTGACTTTGGCTTGCCTAGTATGGTTTCTTTGGCTACAGTGACTCTATTCTGGGTGCTAATGCCATCTGGTCTAAATGGTCTAGCTAATGCTAGTTGGATTGTGTTAACTCTTCTTATTTCACTAATACTGTCTGCGATTTCGGCCCCAATAATTCGTGCGAATATTGTTATGAGTGCTAAAAAATTTAGATTGATAATGTAGTTCGTGGGAAAAGATAATTAATTTATGTTAATCAAGATAGTATTTTGGTTATGACTTATTTGACGACTCCATTAGTAACAGTTGGGGTGACTACGTATAATAATCCTGAGTGCTTAAAAAAAGCTCTTAATTCTTTAGTAAATCAATCATATAAAAATTTAGAAATAATCATCTCTGATGATTGTTCTCCTGGGGAAGAGACTAGATCTATAATTAGTCAATTTGAGGAGAGAGACAATCGAATTAAATCGATTCGTCAAGAAATTAATTTAGGTCCTCCAGCTAATATTCTTTTTGTATTAACTCAGGCTACTGGAGAGTATTTTATGTGGGCTGATGAGGATGATTTGCGTGATAGTCGATGGATAGAAGTTTTACTTCCGAAGCTATTTAATAAAGATGTAATCGCTTCCATAGGAAATGTAGTAGCTGTTGATGAAATCGGTGTAACTACACAGAACTGCCCTTTAATACAATATTCTGGGCCAAGAATTTTAAGGCTAGTGAATTATTTTTTGGCTGAGGAAGCTAGCGGAAAAGCGTGCATTACCTGCGGACTATTCAGAACTAATTTTCTTCGTAAAATTAAACACTGGAGCCAGTATGAGCTAAATAAGTATGGCTACGGGGATAATTACTTTAACTTCGACTGTTTGCAATATGGAAACGTAGTAGCGGATCAATCAGTTACTATTTATAAGAGAAAGGCGAGCAGTATCAAAAATAGTAGAAATCATTTGAGTAAATTAAACGTATTGCAGAATTTTTATATTCGTCTCAAATATTTCGCGAATTACTTTCGTGTCGCATCTCATATTTCAGATAAGATTATTATAATAATGCTGTTTCCAGTAAAATGCATTAAGTCTTTTATATTTTATACATTCAAACAAATTCATTATAAATATCGAATGTAAATAATAATATTGAACATTTTACTCTATTTTGAATAGTAATCAAAAAATATAAATTATTTTATGAAAACTCTTACAGATTTTGCATCTAATGCATATTCACAGTTTGGCGAAGATGGAATTATTGAAAAAATATTCGAAATTATTGGTCCTCAATCGAAACTTTGTGTTGAATTTGGTGCTTGGGATGGGTTTCATTTATCAAATACTGCCAATCTTTGGACTAAGGGTTGGAGAGGAATTTTAATTGAAGGTAATAAAAAACGTTTTGAGTGTTTAAAAAATAATGTAAGAAATTATAGTTGTGTTTGCATCAATGCTTATGTGGAATTGAATGGAAATAATTCACTTGAGGCGCTTTTAAAGGCACATAGTATTTCTGAGCAGATAGATCTTCTATCCATTGATATTGATGGTAATGATTACTATATATATGAAAGTCTAAAAGAAATTCGGCCTCGTGTTGTAATATGTGAATACAATCCAACTATTCCTGCGCACATTGAGCTGTTAGCTGAATATAATAACTATTTTGGCTGCTCTGTGGCATCGCTAAATAATTTGGCGATAAAAAAAGACTATGCGCTAGTCGCTATTACACAAACTAATTGTATTTTTGTACTTAAAGAATTAGAAGCATTATTTCAAGAATTCGAAACGCGTTTGAAGTACATCAAAAATGACAATTACGTTCGGTATTTAATCACTAGTTATTCTGGCGATTACGTGCTTTCTAAAGGAGAGCTTGCGTATGGTGTATCTTTTCCATACAAAGGAAAGTTAATTGGTGATTTCAGTGTGGTAAAATTTTCTTGTCGAATTCTAAGACCTCTACTATCAATAATTTCATTGCTTAAGAAGATTTTTCGGGAAAAGATTAAGTGAGTTAGACTATTCATGAAAAAAATATGCAGGTATTCAACATGAATGATTATGAAAAAGCTTATTATAGCTACCAAACGCAAGCTCGTGGTTTGTTAGATGCTAATGCACTGCGGATAAGATTTGAAAAGTTGGCTCGTTGGTATGGAGGTCGCCTTAGAAAATTTCTTCCAGATTCAAAAAATGCTTTATGTTTAGATGTGCCTTGTGGTTATGGGAATTTTCTTTATTTCTTAGATTTAAATGGATATTTAAATA
>CAYXVH010000167.1:0-2778 GCA_964468615.1 uncultured Thiotrichales bacterium
ATTATGGCTGTCTCGTTTTCAATCCTTCTAGTTACAGACCAAAACCTTCAAAGACAAGTATCTTCAATCTTCAGCATCAAAGACCCTAGAGATTATTTGTTAGCTTTGTTCATAGTCGCAGGTATTGGCTTATCGCTCTTCCACATGTTCAGCCACCGCGACAAGAGTAAACTAGATAAAAGCTTTATGCTTCTATTTGCTGTTTCAGTGAACTGTGCTGCAGGCATGATCGGCGGCGGTTACCTTTACGAGCAATCTGAGGGGTACCTGACTATTTTTCCTATGCTCAACATTATAAACGGAGTTACGTTATTCGTTCTTTGGAGAAACGATATAGTTAATGAGTCACACGTAAGTGATGCCAATAGCTCTAGAATCGAGGTATTCATTAGCATAATTGCTGTGCTAATCTTATTTATTATTCTTCAGCGTATTTACGAGCTTTATTGGGCAGTTATTTTTTCAATGTGCGTATTTTACGCCACAAGCATAAACACGCTTATTTTAAGTGTTATTGGTGTGTTTACGCATAACAAATCGCTAAACCAGACCGGCGCAAATAACGCGCCTCCTGGTTAGCTCGAACGTTATGCCTTATAAAATGAAAAAAATATACACAATTCTTTTGATGTTCGGGCTCATAGCGTCCTGCTCTTCCGAGAATTCCGCCACTGTTCTAGTATCAAACAATAGTGGCCAATTGATAAAATCATTACGAATAGATGTGTTTGGGAAGAGCCAGAGCATTACAAGTCTTGAAAATGGGAAAAGCATTACATTAGTGTATCGCAATCTTAGCGACTCTCATTACACATTAAATGGAGAACTAAAAGATGGGTCTCGAATTGAGGGTGATTTTGGTTATGTAACACATGGAATGGATTTTGAAGCTACTTTTAAAATACACAAAGGTGGAAAAATTGAATTCACATCCTCACCAAAAAAGAGTGGTCAGGCATAACAAGGCGCTCGTGAGGGGCGCTGCGCCGCGATGCGGCTTGCGCCCCACAGCTTAAACGTTAGGTAACGATGAAGTTCATAGAGAATTATCAAGATCGAGAATACGCGGCGCTTGCGCTTTCTCCAGAGGAAAGAGATGAGCTGAAAAAGCGTCTAGACAGTGGCAGTGACAATATCGAAATTGAAGATATGTTCGACCATGATGAGTATAAAATTGAGAGAATTCGAGTTGTCTCAGATTGGAGTGAATTCAAACACGAGGCAGAAGAACGAGACAAAGGTGTAAAACGGACAACTAGAATAATTTGGGTAATTATTTTGACCCTCGTATTCTTTTCGCTAATTGGAGTTTACAGTGTTATTAAATACGTCACCTAACAAATCGTTTAAAATCGCAGGGCTGCTAGCCCTGCTTGGACCTCGCAAAGCGTTGCTTTGCTCGGCCCTTTAACTCAATCGTTAGGTTCTTAAAATGTCGATTCGATTTTTTAGCTTAGATGGAATTAACGATGATGATGCAGATGACATTAGAGAAGTGCTACGTACAAATAATATCGAGTTCTATGAAACTCCTCATGGTAATTGGGGGTTCTCAATGGCAGCGCTATGGCTCCCAGATGAATCACAGTTTCTAGAAGCAAAAGAAGTGCTGAATACCTATCTTAAAGAGAAGCATAATGATATTTATCAAAATTTCTTAACTGAAAACGCTAATAGAACCACCTTGCAAAAAATACTTCATAACCCCAAAGTAGTAGCGCTTTATTTACCAACATTATTTATTGTGTTTTTAACTATTTTTTTATTATATATACGATGAGATTAAACCTAACAAATCATTCAAGCGCGAAGGGCAAACCTGCTGTTTGTTTCCTGACACAGTTTACTTCCGCCGCTTAATTCAAACGTTATAAGGCAAAAGGATATATATGAAATTACATGATGTAACAGCATTAGCAGTAAAAATAGCAGGATTAGTTCTTCTTGTAATCCTACTATCTAAAATTCCTGAGTACGTGCAATCATTCGCTTCCGTTGAAAAAAGCCAATACACAATAAGTAGCTTGTATTACATTCTGCCGTTATTAATTGTCGGCATTGCATGTTTAGTTCTAATATTCTTACCATACAAAATAAGCAACAATTTACTATTTAATTCCGAGGTAGCAACCAATGACAGTGATTCAAATAACCTACAAATAATTGCTATTCGCTTATTAGGTCTGCTCTTATTATTCTGGTCGGTATCAGATGCGGTGTTTCATTTGTTTAATTATTTATTGCTTCGTAATCTAGCTGACACTTCTTTCCAAATAAGTGCTTACAATTACCCGTTAATCATCGCCACTGGCGTAGAAATAGTAATAGCTGTTATATTTCTTAAAAACGCAAAAAACATTAGTGCTTATTTACATACGGTGTGTAAGTAATGCCTTATAACAAATCACTGCACCTGACCTGTCAACACGCCGTTTCGCTTCGCTACACTCTGTATTGCCAGTCAGGTGAGCTCAAACGTTATACATATTAAAGAATGAATTATCAGCTAGTCATACAGTTTCCACTTTCAGATGCATCTGCAGATGATTTCGACCAATTGCTTGTGCTCGAAAATGAACTTGATCTTGCTTTAAGATATAAACATCAAGTAGATGGACATGATATTGGATCAGGCGAAATGAATATATTTATACATACCAATGATCCTACAGAAGCATTTAGAATATCTAAAGACGCCCTCTCCGAAAAAGATTTAGAAAAAGTAACTGTTGCTTTTAGAGAAGTAAATGGCGATAAATATTCAGTTCTATGGCCTGA
>CAYXVH010000168.1:0-14083 GCA_964468615.1 uncultured Thiotrichales bacterium
CGGTAATGGAAGCTCGCCTAAAGAAATTTGTGATTCATCTGCTGGGGCAACACTGATTTTGTCTTTATATAAGTAGTAGCCGTCTTGGATTAACCAATTGGTCTTAATGGTGTTGTCATCACCTTGTGTAGCGGTAACAACAAAAGCGATATCGGGATCTAAAAATTCATCTTCTTCTTCGCCGACAAGGTTTGAAAGTGGGCTATCGGCCCAAGAAGCTGTGCTGATGAAAGTAAAAAGTAATAGTAGAGAGATGCGTAATAAGTTCATGATGTTGTTTTCGTTGTAAGTCCGTTGGTTAACCAAGCTAAATAATCTTTAGAACCCTTAGTAATAGGAGTCGAAATAATCTCAGGAAGTTCGTAAGGGTGTTTTTCTTTTATATAATTCTCAATCTTTTGGTAGCAGTTATCAGTCGTTTTGATAATGGCTATATGCTCCGTTTCTTGGCAAATTTCCCCTTTCCATATATAGATGGATTGCCCTGCAGCTACAATATTTACACAAGCTGCCAGCTTTTCCTGCACCATTTCCCGAGACATCCGCTGAGCGGTGTCTAAATCTGGAAAAGTGGTTATTACTAGGATAGGCGAACTCATATTTTGTTTCTAAGTGGCTGTGATATTTGAACTCATATTGGGTGTTGAAGTTTGAGGTGTATGCCCTCATATTGCCAGCATAGACCCCATAGCATTGGGTCCTCAAGCTACGGAAATCAAAATTATATGCCAGCGGTTCGAATTCGTATTTTTCCAATTTTAATGGCCTTGTTCTTGGTGATTCCGATCATTGAAATCTACTTGCTTATTCAAGTCGGTGGCTATATCGGTGTGCTGCCAACCATCGCGCTTGTAGTATTGACCGCCGTTATTGGTGCATCCTTACTGCGCAGCCAAGGAATGCAGACTTACCTACGGTTTAATCAAGCACTTAGCGAAGGTCGGGTGCCTGCAAATGAAATTCTTGAAGGGGTGGCCTTGTTAATTGGTGGAGCGTTATTACTAACGCCAGGCTTTTTTACTGATTTAATTGGCTTCTTCTGTTTATTGCCCATTACACGCCGACCTATAGTCACCTTTATTGTGAATCGATTTAACCCTATGTCTGGGATGAATATGGGAGGCTCGTCTCCCTTCTCTCAAGGACCAGGGCCAGCTCATGGCAATCAGCCAGGCAATGTCATTGAGGGTGAAGTAACCCAGCGCCCGGACGACTAAGGTAGTTCGATAGGCTCTCAACCCAGAAAACGCTTGACTTCAATTAGCTCATTCGTATGATTAGCACTCATAGGATGAGAGTGCTAACAAAAATAGCACCCACATAAATACCATTTAAAATTATTAAATTAACCCCTAATAGGAGGCGTCAATGAAATTACGTCCTTTGCATGACCGCGTGGTCGTCAAGCGTATGGAAGAGGAAAAAACAAGCCCAGGCGGCATTGTGATTCCTGATTCTGCTACAGAAAAACCAATTAAAGGCAAAATCGTTGCAGTTGGTAATGGAAAAATTACTGAAAGTGGCGATGTTCGCAAATTAGATGTGAAGAAGGGTGACGAAGTCTTGTTTGGCAAGTATTCCGGCACTGAAGTGAAAGTAGATGGCGACGAGTTATTAGTGATGCGTGAAGACGACATCATGGCCGTTATCGAAAAGAAATAAATTTTGTAAAAAATCACGAATTTAAGAAGGAATAAATCATGAGTGCAAAAGAAGTACTTTTTGGCGAAGACGCTAGACAGCGTATGGCACATGGTGTCAACGTTCTGGCTAACGCAGTAAAGGCAACATTAGGCCCTAAAGGTCGCAATGTTGTATTAGATAAATCATTTGGTGCACCAACCGTAACTAAAGATGGTGTATCGGTAGCTAAAGAAATTGAACTTGAAGGCAAGTTTGAAAACATGGGTGCACAGATGGTGAAGGAAGTTGCTTCACAAACATCAGACATCGCGGGTGACGGAACGACTACAGCAACCGTACTTGCGCAAGCCATTGTACGTGAAGGTATGAAGGCTGTTGCAGCAGGCATGAACCCAATGGATCTTAAGCGTGGCCTAGATAAAGCGGTAATTGTAGCAGTTGAAAGTCTACATAAATTGTCTAAGCCTTGTACGGATAGTAAAGCGATCGCTCAAGTAGGCAGCATCTCAGCAAACACTGATGCGTCAATCGGCGATATCATTGCCGAGTCAATGGATAAAGTGGGTAAAGAAGGTGTTATTACGGTTGAAGAAGGTAATGCATTAATCAATGAGCTTGAAGTGGTTGAAGGTATGCAGTTCGATCGCGGTTATCTTTCTCCTTACTTCATCAACAACCAAGATAACATGAGTGCTGATCTAGATGATCCATTCATCCTATTACACGACAAGAAAATTTCTAACATCCGTGAGTTATTACCATTGTTAGAAGGGGTTGCAAAAGCGGGTCGTCCATTATTAATTATTGCGGAAGACGTTGAAGGCGAAGCATTAGCAACATTAGTTGTGAACACTATCCGCGGCATCGTTAAAGTTTGTGCAGTGAAAGCTCCTGGCTTTGGTGATCGTCGTAAAGCCATGTTGCAAGACATCGCAGTCTTAACAGGCGGTACCGTAATCGCAGAAGAAGTGGGTTTGTCTTTAGAGAAAGCGACACTTGATGACATGGGTACTGCAAAACGTATCAATGTTTCTAAAGAAAACACCACAATCGTTGATGGCGCTGGTAAAGCGAAAGACATCAAAGGTCGTGTTGATCAAATCAAAGCGCAAATTGAAGAAGCTTCTTCTGATTACGACAAAGAGAAACTACAAGAACGTATGGCAAAACTTGCCGGTGGCGTTGCAGTAATCAAAGTCGGTGCAGCAACTGAAGTTGAAATGAAAGAAAAGAAAGCGCGTGTTGAAGATGCATTGCACGCAACGCGAGCGGCAGTAGAAGAAGGTGTGGTTCCTGGTGGTGGTGTTGCGTTGCTACGTGCTCGCAAAGCACTTGATGGCTTAAAAGGCGACAACCATGAGCAAGATCTAGGTATTGGCATTGCACGTCGTGCAATGGAAGAGCCTCTACGTCAAATCGTAACCAATGCTGGTGAAGAAGCATCTGTAATTCTTGCAAAAGTAGACGACAGCAAAGGTAACAACGGTTACAACGCTGCAACGGGTGAATTTGGTGACATGATTAAGATGGGTATTTTGGATCCAACTAAAGTGGCTCGTACTGCATTGCAAAATGCGGCATCTATTGCCGGTTTGATGATTACCACACAAGCAATGGTTGCGGATGCACCAGCGAAAGATGAGCATGACCATGGCCCAGCGATGGAAGACATGGCAGGCATGGGTGGAATGGGCGGAATGGGCGGAATGATGTAATCATTCTTTCCACACTCGTAGAAAGATTAAGGCCTCGCAATGCGGGGCCTTTTTTATGGATGATATATATAATGCCTGTATGAGACATAAAGCGGACGTTCGAAAACAACGGTATCAGAGTAAAAATATAGGGGGAGAATTTGGGCGCAAAAACTTGGATGCTCGTATATTCAAACGGTAATGCAGCTGAAATATTAAAGTCTAAACCTAAGCTTGATCGTCAAAAATCGGCTGACTTTGCGCAGCAACTATTTCCCACTGCTCGGTTTGAAGCGATGGATGACGGCAATCTTGCATATAACTGTTGCCCAAGAGGTAAAGACATATATGTTGGCTGTTTTCCTGAATTGAGTATTGTGGCTGCTAAAGAATTTGGTATTGATTACCCATCAAAATTACCTGCAAGCTTTCTTAATCCAAACTACGGTGAAACCGTTTATTTACATGCAATGCATAGTGTTGTTGATTGGTTTGCCTACGCAATTTGGGAAAAAGGGAAACTAATTCGATCACTTAGTCTTTCACCTGATAGTGGTGTTATCGAAGATATAGGTAAACAACGTGAATTTGAAAACCCATATTGGTCGGGTGATCATCCAGTTTTTGAGTCAGATAAGGAAGATCAATCTTATCCATTTATATTTCACCCGCTTGATTTGGGTGATGCTGCATTGCAGGATATGTTTGGTTACCAGCTTGAGGGCTATGATGATTCTTCGCATATTGATCCTGAGGAAATTCCTTTACTTGGATTTAAACGAAAAGGTTCAGGACTATGGTGGAAGTTTTGGTAGGTAGTTAATTTGATGACATCATCCACGATGCAATTATTATTCACACATCCATGTGCTCACTAATGACCCAAAGCGGACATAAATTAAATTTAAAAATTCTATAGAGATAAATATGCGTGTTGATCCAGCCAGTCATTTAGTTGTGGGAGTGCGTTATGTACCTTCACCTAATTTTGATGAGCGGCAAGATAATTGCCCGCCTTCACTTTTGGTAATTCATAATATTAGTTTGCCACCAAATGAATTTGGTGGTCCATATATAGAGCAATTGTTTACTAATCAATTGGATCCTAATGAGCATCCTTATTTTGAAGAGATTAAAGATCATAAAGTCTCTGCGCATATTTTAATTCGACGTAACGGTGAGGTGGTGCAGTTTGTGCCTTTCAACAAACGTGCTTGGCATGCAGGAAAGTCTCAATATAAAGGCTGTGAGAGCTGCAATGACTTTGCGATTGGCATTGAACTAGAAGGTGCAGATGAAACGCCATACGAAAAAGTGCAGTACTCGGTGTTAGCGACCTTAGTGGATTCGCTCAGGATGGTTTATCCATCGTTAAGTAAAGAAGATATTGTGGGTCATTCTGAAATCGCTCCTAATAGAAAGACAGATCCGGGTCTCGCATTCAAATGGAATCAGTTACGCAAACTTCTGGCCTAAGATGAACTAAAGCTTAAATAGAGATCGACTGCTTAAGCTATTGACCTAAGAGCTTTCATTATTTTTCTCTACGGTAAGTTTTTGCCAATTTTTATCTACGTAGCCCTCAACTGGTTTGAAGTTAACCTTGTAACTCATTTTCGGGCTAGCTTCGATCCAATAGCCAAGATATAAATAGGGCAGTTTTAATTCTATTGTGTTTTGAATGAGTTGCAGTATCGCTAAAGTTCCTAAACTGCGTTTTTCAAAATCGGTATCATAAAAGGTATACACCGCAGATAATCCTTGGGGCAGTACATCGAATACTGCTACAGAAATTAATTTTTTGTCCAAGCGAAATTCGAGCAAGTTTGTTTCTGACCAAGTACCAAGAATAAATTCTTCATAATCAGTTCGAGTAGATTGGCTCATAGGACCGTCGCTATGCCGGCTTTGAAGATATTTTGCATATAAATCGAAATGCTCTTGCTTAAAATTATTTTGCACTTTACAAATTTCGAGATCTTGGTTGAGCTTTAAAGAACGTTGTTGTGATCGACGCGGTTTGAATTCATCTACACATACGCGAGTCGGAACACATGCGCTGCAATCTGGGCATTGGGGCCGATAGAGATGGCTACCATTTCTACGAAAGCCATAGTCAATTAACCAACTATAGGTTTGGGTAGAGATTTTTGTGTTGGGATCAGCGAATATATTAACACTGTAGCGGTTAGGTAAATAACCGCAGGGGTGGAGGGGAGTTTGATAAAAATCCATACTAAACAATTATAGCCGTTATACTTGTTTCCAGTATTTTACAGAAAGAATAACAAGAATTGTCTATGTACAAGCAATTGCATAACACTTTATCCGCAATAGGCCAAGATCAGCAGCTAGGTCTTTTAGCGGGCGGTAGTATTGGTATAGAGAAAGAATGCTTGCGAGTTGATAAAGATGGGACGTTATCACAACAGCTGCATCCTGCATCGTTGGGTTCTGCGCTAACCAATCCTTATATCACAACAGATTTCTCTGAAGCGTTATTAGAACTAATTACGCCACCTGAAAAAGGAGTTTCAGCGGCGTTGGAGTGTTTGCATAAAATACATCAGTTTGTTTATTCTCAACTTGAAGATGAGTCGCTTTGGAACGCCAGTATGCCATGTGTCGTGGCTGGTGAAGATGGAATTCCAATTGCACAATACGGCAGTTCCAATTCAGGCATGATGAAGACGGTGTATCGCCGTGGTCTGGGGCATCGTTACGGGAAGATGATGCAAGCCATAGCTGGGGTGCATTTCAATTATTCTGTGCAGGAAAAATTTTGGCCGTATTATCGTCAACTACTTAAGCAAGAAGAGATACCTTTACAAGATTTTATTTCGGAACAATATTTTTGTTTGATTCGTAATTTAAAACGTTATGGTTGGCTGGTTTTTTATTTATTTGGTGCATCGCCAGCGATATGCAAAACTTTTTTAAGTGGGCAACCCAATCAGCTCGAAAAGTATGACAGCAATACGTATTACTTACCGTATGCCACCACATTGCGCATGGGCGATATTGGTTATACCAATAAAAAAGAAAATGAGACCGGCGTGCAAGCCTGTTATGACAACTTGCCTGCGTATATTAAGTGCTTAACTAAAGCGATCGAAACACCGTGTTCTGAGTATGAAAAAATTGGTGTTAAGGTGAAGGGTGAATATCGACAATTGAACGCCAACATTCTACAAATTGAAAATGAGTACTACAGTACAATTCGCCCTAAGCAACCTTTAGTTAAAAATGAAAAACCCATACATGCGCTGGGTGAGCGAGGTGTGCAGTATATTGAACTTAGATCTTTAGATTTAAACTTATACGACCCATTAGGTGTGAGTGATAAACAACTTTATTTTCTGGAAGCCTTAATGCTGTTTTGTCTATTGCATGAAAGTCCGTTAATCGATAAAGATGAGCGCAAGGCGATGGATGATAACGAAAGCAAAGTTGCTCATCAGGGTCGAGATCCAGCACTTAAGTTATCACGTAAGAGTGGACCCGCTTCTTTGCAAAGTTGGGGAAGTGAGTTATTAACTGAGATGCTAGCCGTTTGCACCGTACTCGATGAGCAAAACAGCACAACTAAATATAGCGAATCACTGCAACTTCAACAGGCTGCCATTGAAGATTCAAGTCTGACTCCATCTGCGAGAGTATTGCAGGATATGCATGAAAATCAGGAGTGTTTTTTTGAATTTGCTGACCGAATTTCAAAACAACATGAAAATCAACTACGCAACAGTACGTTAAACAAAAAAGACATGGATTTCTTTCAAAACCATGTGCGACAGTCGGTAGAAAAACAAAGACAAATTGAGGTATCCGACACACAAACGTTTGATCAGTTTCTGCACAATTACTTTTCAAACACAGTATCCGAGCAGGAAGTGACGGTATGAACAGAGTTGGAGTTGTTGGAGCAGCATTATTAGGGTTCATTCTTATGAGTGGTGCTGCACATGCAGAAATTTTCAAATGGGTAGATGCTAATGGCAAGGTTCACTTCAGTGATCGCAAAATTAGTTCTCAAGCGCAAACAGTAAATGTGAAAACTGGTGCTAAAACGCTTGGTCAAAATGATGTAGATAGTAATATTGATAATCAAAGCGTTGAACAACGTTTGTTGCAACAACAAAAATATGTAAATTTTCTTACATCAGAGCGTTTAGAGCGACAAGAAAAACGCCAGGAAGCACAACAAGAAAAAGATAAAAAACGAAAGTTGTGTAATGCGATGCAAGATAAATTAAAAGGATATACACACGATAATTATCGTTGGTATGAGCTGGATGAAGAGTCAGGAGAAAGAAATTTTATTTCTGATGATCAAATAGAAGCAAGAAAACAGGAACTACAAGCTGAAATAAAATCCAACTGTAGTTAAAATCTACAGCTGGATTCCATAAAGCGCTAATATTTTCTTTTCATTATAATTATCTATGCTGTACAGGTGGGTGCGGCGCATAACCCACTTCGTAATCATCTCTAGGCCAAAAGCGGTTTTTCTTTTCATGGCGATGATAGCCGCAATCAATAATATTCTTTTGGCATAAAGTTTCACGCCATTCATATTTATAAAAATTCTTCACTAGTGCAGTTCGTTTTGCATTAAACAGTACACGGCGAACATGTGAGGTTGCGTGGCCACCAAAGCCAGTGCCAGCTTCTGTTTCAGCTGATTCTCTCACAACTGAATCATTTGCTGTGGCGGAGTCAGAAGAACGGCTTTTTGAGGACGCTTGCGGTTTATTAACGCCTTGTTTTTTATCGTGAAGAGTAAACAGGGGGAGTTTTTCCTCAAATACCGCGACGGCTATGACTCCCATTGCAGAATCATCTCCAAACGCATGCGCATAAGAATCTTCTACTTCGGTGAAATAGAAACGATGAATATCCCTACTGCTAGTGCGCCAACCTGAGTATGACTGGGTTTCGTAAGGACCTAATATGTACATATTTTCATTGTGTTTCAGCTTAGATTTTTGTCCAGAAATAATATTGCGTCCATCTACGGCAATGACTAAGCCAATGCGCTGATTAGAGTGGTTGCGTATATTTAGAGAATAATTCTCGCCGTTGATTGCCTCTACGTAAGAGCGGTATTCGTTTTTGAGATGTCTTTGGGTAACCGGGTAGATCGAGAAGGTATTACCGTTATCGGAGATAATCTCAACTTCAATTGGTTGATAGTTTTGGTCGAATTTACTCGATGCTAGGCATGGAACTGTTAAACTAAACGTTAATAACATCCATAATAATCCACATTTTAGAAATTTCCTGTTCATTTTGATAATACTCATCATATCGATTTCCTTTTAAATAATGGTTCATAGTGTTTCTTAAGCTTGTAAACGTATTAAGTATTCAATTGGGTTAATCGAGAAAAGGTTTATTTTGCAAGCAGCTAAAAACACTCCAGTAATTAAGGATTTAGTGCTGATAGGCGGTGGGCATAGCCATGTAGCAGTACTAAAAAAGTTTGGCATGAACCCAGTGCCAGGTTTGCAAATAACCCTAATTTCACGTGATGTTCATACGCCTTACTCAGGGATGTTGCCGGGTTATATTGCTGGTCATTACACTTATGATGAAAGTCATATCGATCTACGCCCATTGGCAAGGTTCGCTGGTGCGCGTTTAATTCATGCCTCTGCTACTTTTTTAAAGCTTGAAGATAAACAGGTTGTGTGTGGGGATCGCCCACCAATTAACTATGACGTGCTATCGATTAATACTGGATCAACGCCGTCACATATTGAAGTTCCAGGTTCAAAACAACACGCACTAGCCGTAAAACCCATTAACCAATTCTTGTTGGGTTGGGATGCACTCATGCAAAGAGTGCTTGAGCGAGAGGGTGATTTTAATGTAGCTGTTGTAGGAGCGGGGGCAGGAGGGTTAGAGGTTGCCTTGGCTACACAATTTCATTTGCAACAGCTGCTGCGACAACATTCTTTAACTATTGAAAAGCTTGGTTTCAATTTAGTTGCCGGCAACGGCTCTATCCTGTCAACACATAATGCGTCTGTGCAGCAACGCTTTATGCGTGTGTTGTCGGAACGTAACGTTACTTTACATCAAGGCAGTAAAGCAAAACGTGTTAGTGAAAATTCTATTGTGCTGGATAACGGCGAAGTTTTGCATGCTGATGCGATTATTTGGGCTACCCATGCTTCAGCGCCTGCCTGGTATAAAGAATCAGGCTTGGCGGTAGATGAAAGAGGCTTTATTGAAATAAATGATTCTTTGCAATCCACTTCACATAAAAATGTTTTTGCTGCAGGAGATATTGCCACGGTAACTAATTATCCACGGCCTAAGTCAGGTGTGTTTGCAGTAAGGCAGGGCCCACCATTATATAAAAATATTAGACGTGCTCTGACGAATAAATCACTGAAAAAGCATGTGCCGCAGATTAGTTTTTTAAGTTTAATCAGTACCGGTGACAAGTGCGCCATCGGTTCACGTGGACTTTTTACGTTTGAAGGTGCATGGATATGGAAGCTGAAAGACTATATTGATCGCGAATTTATGCGTAAATATAACGAGCTCCCAGAAATGGCTGATGAAAAAGAGCTAATACAAAGCGAGTTAACCAGTGCTGATGCCTTAAAAGAAATATCAGCCATCGCTATGCGTTGTGGCGGTTGTGGTGCAAAAGTCGGTAGTAATGTTTTAAGTCGCGTGGTTAATCAACTTATTACCGTGAAACGCGATGATGTAATTCTAGGTTTAGATGCCCCGGATGATGCAGCAGTGCTTGAGGTGCCACCCGGTAAAGTGCAAGTGCAATCGGTAGACTACTTTCGGTCCTTTATTGATGATCCTTATGTGTTTGGACAAATTGCAGCGAATCATAGTTTAGGAGATGTTTTTGCTATGGGTGCAGAAGCACAAGCTGCGATGGCAATTGCGACCGTTCCATATGGTAAGGAAAAGGTGGTTGAGCAGCAGTTACACCAAATGATGGATGGTGCCTTGCAAGTTTTAAATCAACACAATGCAGCATTGATTGGTGGACATTCTAGCGAGGGAGCCGAGCTGTCTTTTGGTTTGAGTGTTACCGGTTTAATTGAAAAGCAAAGATTATTGGCTAAGGGTGGCATGCAAGTCGGCGATGTCATTATCATTACTAAACCAGTTGGTACCGGAACTTTATTTGCCGCAGATATGCGTGGTAAGTCTAAGGGCCGATGGATTACCCAAGCAATAGAATCCATGATTCATTCTAATCATGCAGCAGCACAGTGTTTGTATAAGTATGATGTGCACTCATGCACAGATGTTACTGGCTTTGGAGTATTGGGGCATCTGGTAGAAATGGTACGCGCCGGACAGGTTGATATTAGTATTGATATAAACAATTTACCTGTTCTTGATGGCGCATTAGAAACCATGCAGTTAGGTATATTTAGTTCTTTACAGCCCTCAAATATTCGTCTGAAACGAGCGATTAAAAATCAAGAAGTCGCAGCAAAGCACGCCTTATACTCGTTGTTGTTTGATCCACAAACTGCAGGTGGTTTATTAGCATCGGTTCCGCAAGAGCACGCCGATACGTGTGTTGCTGAACTACAGAAAATTGGTTACTTGCATACCCGTGCGATAGGTACAGTTGACACGGAATCGGAATCTATAGCTTCAATTTTGATTGAAACACATTAAAATTTGTAACCAATGCTAATTATTTAATGTCGAGCACTATCGATGAATATATTGGATTAATACCTGCTGCAGGAAATGCAACTAGGCTGAAAAATTTCTTATCAGGAAGTAAAGAAATTTATCCTATTAATATCCGTGATGAAAAAGGAGAGAAACACTCCTTTCCTGTATGTAAAAGCCTTCTCGACTCTTTTCATGAGTCAGGAATAGATAAAGCTTATATAGTGCTGAGAGAGGGGAAAGAAGATATTCCTGAAATGCTTGGCAAAGGTGAAGAGTATGGGGTGAAAATAAATTATCTTTACTCTAAACCTACAATTGGTCCTCCTTATACGCTAGATCGAGCTTACGCACACATTGAAAATAATTATGTAGCGCTGGGATTTCCAGACATTGTGTTTAAACCTCGTAATGCATTTAAAGCCATAATGGATAAGCAACAACAATCTAATGCAGATGTTGTATTGGCATTGTTTCCTGCCCCTAATCCTCAAAAAATGGATATGATCATTTTTGATGGTTGGGGTAAAATCAATGCTATAGATATCAAGCCTTTGCAAACGTCACTTGTCTATACATGGGTATTGGCAGTTTGGAATCCAACATTTAGCAAATTTATGCATCTGTGTTTGCAAAAATTATTAGATGAATATGAATCTAAGCAGCATAGCGAATGTCACGTTGGCACGGTATTCCAGATTGCTTTAAATGAAGGAATCACCTTTGACTATGTGTTATTTGATGAGGGGAAAGTTGTAGATATAGGTACTCCTGAAGATTTGTCCTATATTACTCAACAGCCTGGTGCATGGTTACTATAGTATAAAATTAAGAATCTAGGATAATTACGATTAAATATCTTTGGTGTGTAATATTTATTGGTGTTTTTATTTGGTCTGCTATACATCCAAAAGATCAATTCACTTGGTTTTTAGAAGTTCTACCAGCATTAATTGGGATTGTAGTATTGACGTTAACTTATAATAGTTTTCGATTAACTACACTGCTTTATTTCCTAATACTACTGCATTCGATAATTTTGATGGTAGGGGGGCATTACACCTATGTAGAAGTGCCTTTATTTGATTATTTTAAAGAGTGGTTTGGTTTTGAGAGAAACAATTACGATAAAGTTGGTCATTTTGTGCAAGGTTTTGTGCCTGCGTTAATAGCAAGAGAAATAATAATTCGTAAAAACATTATCCCACGCGCTTTTTGGCAATTCTTTTTCATAGTTTGTTTTTGCCTAGCCTTCAGTGCTTTTTATGAACTCATCGAATGGTGGGCTGCTATTGCAGTAGGAGAAGATGCTGAGGCGTTCTTGGGTACTCAAGGCTATGAATGGGACACACAGTCCGATATGGGCTTGGCTTTATTAGGCGCTATTATTGGTTTGCTTGCCTTAAGTAAGCTGCATGATAAGCAATTAGATCGCCTAAATTTAGACTTTCCTTAAAAACAAGAATCTAAAATAAAGAAAGCCCGCTAATTTTGTGTGAGGCGGGCTTTCATTGCAGGCTTATTGTTTGTTTGTGATGTTTTATGTGTCGAACCTTGCGTGTTGATGTTAATTTGCCTCGTTGAGTAGGGTTCTACTTCTTCAAGGCATTGATATTAAGTTACGCCAGGTCGATCTGCATATGTTGTTTAACAGCCTACGGTTCCAAACAACTTTTAAACATCTACAGTGGATACGTTACGACTTGTTGTTCGCCAGCACAATTCAAACTTCATTATGTAGTTAATTAGCTATTTTGATGAAATTACAACAGAGTAAAAATTGAATTTCTTGTCAGTTAATTGACTTAATGAAGCATTTTGTGAATAAAAAATAATCAGGGTAGTTATTAAAAGGTTAATAGTTTATCTTTTTTACTGATTGAGAAATTTTAATACATAGTGATTTAGTTAATCTGATAGCAATTAAAATATTTTATCAGGCACTGTTGCATATTTAATGAACATTTATAGGTTATTCTCAGGTCATATAATAGTTGGTGTCATAGCTTTGTACAAAGGAGCATAAAATGCGCGAAAAACTAAGTGCTTTGGTCTTGATTGTTATTTTTCTGTGCCTGAATTCTGTTGTATTCGCGGGAGGAAGTGGTGTCGGAGGATTAGCAAGTGATTTTACAAAATTAAATTTAACCCTGCATGAAGAAACTATAGTATCTGTACAAGATCTTAGTAATTTAGAACCTGGTTTATATGAATTTAATGTAAAAAATAAAACCAGTGAAAAAGTAAAATTTATTATACAAGACTTAAAAACAGAAAAAGTTATAGGGAAAATAAAAATTAAACCTAATAAATTGAAAAAAGCCCGTGTAAAACTTACAAAGAATGGTTTTAAATATCAAATAATTGATAATGAATGGCATGAATTCACTGTTAATTAATTACAAATATATCCAAAATAATGTATGTCATCAACGAGGTCAGTTAGTAAAAGCTATTGTAGATATTTAAAATATAAACCTATCATTTATTCGCTTTCGTTCCTTTTGGCATTTGTAATACTGGAAATTGCTACACGTATCCAATACAGCCAATTAAAACTTTTATATCTTCCGTATTATGGATTATCACAAGACCAAAATAATTTATTAATTTGGCAGAATCAGCCAAGTCAGAATCATTTAACTACCTTGACTACCCCTTATGTCTTTGACGTCTATGATAAAAAATTAGGTTGGAGAGTTAAGCCTAATGTTGACGTAATGCATAGTAAACATGGCTTGTGGAAAGTTCGTATCACAACAAATTCATTCGGTCTTCGGGGGAGGAATTCAACGCAAAAAAATAAATTAAATAATAACCTTAGAATAGGTGTTTTTGGCGCATCGCAGACCTTTGGTGAATCGGTGAATGATAGTGAAGGTTATGTTGCTTTATTGGATAATATGTTGAGCAATATTGATGTGCTAAATTTTGGTGTGAGAGGTTATGGTACTGATCAGATGCAGGTTTACTATGAGAATGAAGCGAGTAACTACCACTTAGACGTTACAATTTTAGCATTTGCATTTCATCATATGCCAAGGAATGTTAGCGGGTTTACTTTTTATGCGAAGCCT
>CAYXVH010000169.1:0-7400 GCA_964468615.1 uncultured Thiotrichales bacterium
GGTACTTGTACGAAGTTAAAATAGTACAGCAGGCCAATCCAGGTAATACCTGCAAGGACGTGAAACCATACAATAAGTGACCAAGCGTTTAACGCATTTGGATCAAATGCTAATGCAATTATGATTGCAAGAATAAATCCAGCAATGATCGTACCGAGTATCGAGTTTAATGGGTTCATTGATTACGCCTCTCTAGACTGAATATAGTTATTATTTGAATTATTATTCTGGAATAGGTCATTTTGACCTATCTGTGCTTTCGAAAGATTATAACCAACCCAATCTATAAACTTAACCTTTATTATAAGTGTATGAATCCTGTGCAATTAAGCCCGTGGATACGTATAACAAACAGTCAGGTAAGGTTATATCTGCTTTTTCACTAAGATTAATCAAAGGATAGTAAATGTGCGGAGTATGTGGTGAATTTCGATTTGATGGAAAGGTGGTGGAGCCGCGGACATTGCAGCGCATGCTTGGGCCACTGCGAAATCGAGGGCCAGATAATGAGGGTGTATTTCAATCCAAGGCGATTGGTTTGGGGCATCGTCGATTATCGATAATTGATTTATCGGCAAATGCTAATCAACCGATGCTAGATAGCAATACAAATCTTAGCATCGTGTTTAATGGCACTATTTATAACTATCCGCAGTTACGTGAACAGCTCAAGAAAAAAGGCCATAGTTTTGTTTCTACTGGTGACACCGAAGTTATTCTTAAGGCTTATGCAGAATGGGGTAAAGATTGTGTAGCAAAGTTAATCGGTATGTTTGCGTTTGCAATTTGGGATGATGTCAAACAAGAATTATTTTTAGCACGTGACCGTTTAGGTATAAAACCTTTTTACTACAGCCAAACCGAGAAACATTTTCGTTTTGCATCCAATACGCAATCACTGCTCGCGGCAGGCGATGTAAATACGGATTTCGATGCAATGGGTTTGCATCACCATTTAACGTTACATGCTGTCGTTCCTGCGCCGACTACAATTCTAAAAGGCATACGTAAAGTTCCGCCAGCTCATTACATGTTAATTAATCAATATGGGAAAGTGACTACCGAGCGTTATTGGAAACTTCGTGCAGATAATATTGATGCTCATCGCGATGAAAAGGAGTGGCTGCATGATATTCATGCTGCGTTAAGTTTGGCGGTTGAGCGCCGGCTTAATATAGCGGATGTCCCGGTAGGTGTGCTGCTTTCAGGAGGCTTGGACTCTAGTTTGTTAGTAGGTCTATTAGCTGAGTCAGGAGTATCTAATATACAAACCTATTCGGTTGGATTTGAAGATCAGCCCGAAGAGCAAGGCAATGAATTCCAATATTCTGATGCAGTGGTAGATAAATTTTCTACTCAACATCATAAGTTCTATATTCAAAACGATGAGGTGCTGCAAAGACTTCCTCAAGCAATAGAATGTATGGCAGAACCTATGGTGGGGCAAGATGCGGTAGCCTTTTATTTGCTCGCTGAACAAGTCAGCCAACATATTTCTGTTGTGCAATCTGGACAAGGTGCGGATGAGGTATTTGGAGGCTATTTTTGGTATCCCTTAATGCAAGCTGAAAAAAACTTTTCAGTGGAAAGTTTTGCTAAACATTATTTTGATCGTAGCCATGCAGAGATGGCTGAAACTTTATGTCCAGACTTAATCGTGGAAGATTTTACTGCTAACAAAGTCTCGCAATTGTTGGAAGATGCAAATACTAAAAACTTTTTAGATGCAGTGCTGCATATGGACGTAACAACCTTGATTACTGATGATCCCGTTAAACGTGTAGATAACATGACCATGGCATATGGCTTAGAAGCGCGCGTGCCTTTTTTGGATCATGAATTAGTTGAATTAGCGATGCGCACGCCGACTCAATATAAGACTAAAGATGGCGGTAAATTTTTGCTTAAGAATATTGCGCGGGGATTATTGCCAGATAAAGTCATTGATCGTAAAAAAGCTTATTTCCCTGTGCCGGCATTAAAATATGTGCGAGGGGAATTTCTGGAATTTATGCAAGGAATATTAAAATCGGATGCGTGCCGACAACGAGGCCTGTATCAAGTAAGTTATGTAGATAAGCTGTTGAATAAGCCTGATGAATATATGACGCCATTGCGAGGTAGCAAACTGTGGCATTTAGCCTTATTAGAGTTGTGGTTACAGCGCAATGTGGATACAGCTATTGCCAGCTAATTTGAGCACAGTAAAATAATATTCAGATTATTAAACAAAATATCGGAGCTAGGTGAAATGGATGTATTAGAGCGTATTAAAGAACAAGTGGAGTCAAACTCAGTCGTTCTTTATATGAAAGGTACCCCGCAAATGCCGCAATGTGGTTTTTCAAGTCGCACTGCAGAAGCGCTTAAATCATGTGGTCATGAGTTTGCATATGTGAACGTATTAATGGACCCAGAAGTTTTTGAAAACTTACCAAAGTTTGCCGATTGGCCAACCTTTCCTCAGTTGTATATTAATGGCGAGCTCGTAGGTGGGTGTGACATCACGATGGAGCTACATGAGAAAGGTGAGTTGCAAAAAATGGTTAGCGAAGCGGTGGCCGAATAAAATTAACTAGTAAAAGTTAACGGCTAGTACTAACTATTTTTAATAGTTGGTAACTGATTACGCATATTCATAATTTTGCAAAATACATCGGCAGTTTTTTCAGCATCATAAACTGCCGAATGTGCACTATTGTTGTCCCATTCAATTTCCGCAGCCTCTACTATTCTAGATAATACGGTTTGTCCGTATGCTATTGCGCCAAGGCTAACCGTGTCTAAGCAGCTAAATGGATGGAAAGGGCTGTTTTTGATACCTGTGCGCGTTGCCGCAGCGTTGAGAAACCCTAAATCAAAAAAAGCATTGTGACCGACGAGAATTGCACGTGTACATTTATTTTCTTTTACATGCTTACGCACGGGTTTAAAAATTTCGGGTAAGGCTTGTTTCTCATCTAAAGCTAGTCGTAGAGGATGATCTGGGTCGATACCGTTAACTTCTAAAGATGCAGGCTCTAGGTTTGCACCTTCAAATGGTTTTACATGTGTAGAGAGAGTTTCTTTTCTAACGAGTTCGCCGTCTTGATTGATACTTATTAATACTGCGGCAATTTCTAATAATGCATCGGTGCTGGAATTGAAGCCTCCGGTTTCAACGTCAACAACAACAGGGCAAAAGCCGCGCAATAGATTGGCAAAAGGGATATATTCCTGTGCTTTTTCTTCACTCACCTAGTTTATTTTCACCCATATATGTTTTCACTTGCGGGGCCTTGTCATGTTAATGTTTGACTTCGAGTTATAATTCAACATTCATATAAACGCGCACTACGTGCATCAATTAAATACATACTATGTCATCAATTCGTAAAGTTGTACTCGCCTATTCGGGTGGTCTAGATACCTCAGTAATTCTTAAATGGCTGCAAGAAGTCTATGACTGTGAGGTGGTTACCTTTACAGCCGATATTGGTCAAGGAGAGGAGGTTGAGCCGGCACGTATCAAGGCCCAAGCGTTAGGTATCAAAGAAATCTATATTGAAGATCTCACTGAAGAGTTTGTTAAGAATTATGTGTTTCCAATGTTTCGTGCCAATACGGTGTACGAAGGTGAATATTTGCTGGGAACGTCTATAGCCAGACCGTTGATTGCGAAACGTTTAGTTGAAATAGCAGCTGAGACCGGTGCAGATGCAGTGTCACATGGCGCAACTGGTAAAGGTAATGATCAAGTGCGTTTTGAGTTGGGTGCTTATGCATTAAATCCGGATATCAAGATAATTGCACCCTGGAGAGAGTGGGATCTTTACTCTAGAGAGAAACTATTGGCCTATGCAGATAAACACAATATTGCCGTAGAGCAAAAGCGCGGTAAAAAATCGCCTTATTCTATGGATGCGAATCTTTTGCATATTTCATATGAAGGTGGACCGTTAGAGGATCCGTGGTGTGAGCCTGAAGATGATATGTGGAAATTGAGTTGCTCCCCTGAGAATGCACCAAACGATGCGGCTTATATTGATATTGATTTTGAGCAAGGTGATGCGAAGAGTATCGAGGGCAAAGATCTGACACCTGCGCAATTACTCACGGCTTTAAATACCATCGCATGCCAGCACGGAGTGGGTCGACAAGACATTGTTGAAAATCGTTATGTAGGCATGAAATCGCGTGGCTGTTACGAAACACCTGGCGGCACGATTTTACTAAAGGCGCATCGCGCAATGGAATCGTTAACTATGGATCGTGAGCTTGCACATCTTAAAGATGAACTCATGCCGCGGTATGCCAAGCTAATATACAATGGTTATTGGTGGAGCCCTGAGCGACTGGCAATGCAACAGCTTATTGATGCTACGCAGTCTAATATTACCGGGACAGTACGAGTAAAATTATATAAAGGTAATGTTAGCGTAGTGGGGCGTAAGTCTGAGAATCACAGTTTGTTTGATGCTAATATCGCTACCTTTGAAGATGATGAAGGTGCATATAATCAACAGGATGCAGAGGGTTTTATTAAATTGAATGCGCTACGTATGCGAATTGCAGCAAAATCTTCTAGACAACACAGCTAAATCAATTTAAAACATCAACTATTATTATTTTGTATAAAGCATTATGGCTAAATATCTTACTTTCTTAATTTTAATCGCTTTGTTTAGCGGTGGTTGTGCCACGTCACCTGAAGTGACTGCGGATGCTAGAGATCCATGGCAAGGTTTTAACCGTAAGGTTTATAGTTTTAATGATGCTCTAGATAAGGCAATTTTAGTGCCAGCGGCAACTGGTTACCGTGCGGTAACGCCAGATGTAGCTGAGCAAGGCGTGCATAACTTCTTTTCAAATCTAGGTGATGTGGGTGTGGCATTTAATAACACACTGCAATTTAAGTTTCTTGATGCAGCTTCTGATGTGGGTCGAATAGTAGTTAATTCAACCATCGGGCTATTAGGTTTTTTGGATGTTGCAAGTCGTATGGGTTTAGAAAAACATAACGAAGACTTCGGTCAAACCCTTGGGTACTGGGGGGCAGGTGCTGGTCCATATATAATGTTGCCGTTTTTTGGTCCAAGTACTGTACGTGATACTCCAGGCAAGGTTGTTGATTATTTCGTTTATCCAACAACCTGGGCGGATATAAAAACATCAGAGCGTAATGTCTCGTTCGCGATTAACCTTATCAATACCCGCGCAGAATTAATGGTGGCTGAAGAAAAAACTAAAGAGTTGAGCCGAGATCGTTATGTGTTTATACGTGATGCTTATCTAGATAATCGAGAGTTTTTGGTTAACGATGGCCAACTTACTACCAATGAAGGCCTCTATGATGAATTGGAAGACGAATAATTTTACCCTTGCAGATGTTCCCAAGAATAGTATGAGTTGTGTCTAAGTGCATAGTCTGCAGTAAGTCTGCTGGACCGTTTCATTCATTACACAAAGCTTGTCTCCCGGTTTATCAAAATACGCGGAAATGTCTAGAAAATAAGTTTTCAGACTGCATTGCGTCAGCAGATTCTTCTTCAGATGTAGTTGTAACAATACAGTCGTGTAATCCCTCCAAACAGTTTTCGGTAACTCTATTTAAAGTACTGGTCTCAAAAGCTTGGTTTAAGCAAGCAGAGCTTGTTATTAAAGATTCGTCACTTAACCTTGCAGCAACAAAAGTTTTATTACGCATTGCAGATGGGTTTGGCATTAATAACCAAGATATAGATGACTATTTATTAGTGCGCTTATCAAATGTTGAGCAACTTCAGCGCTTGCAGAATAATCAGCCGATTGATAAGTGCTTTGAAGATATTTCTGAAGAAATTGAGCTTGAGCAGCATGAAGCAATTGTTTGGAAATTTAGCGATACTGCGAGAACAGAGCAACAAAGATATTCGCAAGAAAAGCAATGGACAGTATTTAGTACAGTCTTGAGCAATATAATGATGAAGAAGCGTTATAAGGAACTAGCGGTAAAGATTGAAGAGTCCGGGACATTACTGGTAACGAATCAAGGGCTTCATTATAAAAATAATAAAACCATTTTACAGACTAAATTTTCAGAAATTCATTCGATTACACCAATGAAAAATGGTGTAAGGATTCAAGCAAATCTGAGGGGTGCAATGCCAGACACCTATGTTACAGGTGATGGTCGTTTTACCTATGCCTTGCTGCAATATGCGCAAGGATTGGATGACTAAAGCGCTAAGCTAACTACCAAATATGCGTTTCAACCAACCCATAAATCCACCGCCATTTTGTGATGGTTTGTTTGGGCTTGTCTTGTTGCGTGTAGCTTCATAGTGTCGACGAAGAACTGAGTCTGTTGGGATTGCATTATCCATAGTCATACCCTCTATGGTTGAGTTGGAATCATTATAGTTGTTGGAGCTTTAGGTCTCTCTGCTAGCCAAGGTCATTCTCTCCCTTCGGGTGGACTGGGTCAACACTGGGAAAATAGTTTCATTCGTATTGAAGTATTTATATTCTATTAAGAGGCTGTTTTAACTCGTCAGCAATAAGCTGTTATTATGAGTGCGCATAAAATAATTAATCATTTTACGATCTTTAAGGAATGCTCAGGATGAACAAGAAAACATTAGAAGTGCTAGCTGGTGGCAGATATTTTGAAGACACCATCATTCCAAGTGATGATAAAAATCGTGACACCGAGCTTGAAGGTCATGTGCGTAAAATGTTGCAGTTACTTGGCGAAGATCCTAAGCGTGAAGGATTGTTTGATACCCCTAAACGGGTTTCTAAAGCCATGCATTTTCTTACTGGCGGATATCAGCTTGGGGTGCAAGACGTAGTCAAGAATGCTTTATTTGAAGAGCAGTGTGAGGAGATGGTAATCGTTAAAGATGTTGAATTTTATTCACTTTGTGAACACCACATGCTGCCATTTTTTGGGCGTGCACACGTTGGCTATTTACCGCGTGGTAAAGTAATTGGCTTAAGTAAAATTGCGCGTGTGATCGATGTGTTTGCAAGGCGCTTGCAAGTGCAAGAAAGACTCACCACTCAAATTGCAAGTGGGTTAATAGAAGTGTTAGATGCGCACGGTGTAGCAGTAGTGCTTGAAGCCAGTCATTTTTGTATGGTGATGCGTGGTGTGCAAAAACAAAACAGTAAAACAGTGACCAGCTCTATGCTGGGTGCGTTTCGTGAAGATTCACGGTCGAGGTCTGAGTTTATGGAGTTGATTAGAGGCTAATATAATCTTCGCTTGCGAACCAAAGTTGTGAGCATAGGGGTATGCGAATATGAGATACATCAGGGGCGATGCAACCGATTCAATTCTTTCTTAAAATGTCCGCTTACGACCGACCTAAAGCGGAAATTAAATTTAATAAGTAGAAATAAAAAAGGCAGCCTTAGCTGCCTTTTTTAATGCGAGT
>CAYXVH010000170.1:0-24396 GCA_964468615.1 uncultured Thiotrichales bacterium
ATAGATATACCGCATGCGATTCTTGCTCGCCGAAAATCGCAACCAAAACATTAGCGCCGGTAACTTCAGCTTCTTTTTTGCCCGAGGATTGCACATGGAATACAGCTCGTTGTAAAACACGCTGAAAACCTAACGTAGGTTGTGTATCACGATCGTCATCCTCAGGAAGCACGGGCGTGTTATCGCCAATAAATTCTGCAAGCTCGGTTGCAAGCTTAGTTAAATTAGCCCCACATGCGCGCAGTACATCCGCCGCCGCAGGATTTTGCGTAAGCGCAAGCAATAAGTGTTCAACGGTCATGAATTCATGCCGTTTTTCACGCGCCTCTTTAAAAGCAACGTTGAGAGTAAATTCCAGCTCTTTATTTAGCATAAGTACCTGTCTTTAAAACTTCTACTTAAGCCTCTTCCATGGCGCAAAGTAATGGATGGTTGTTCATTCGCGAATAGTCATTCACTTGGGCTACTTTTGTCTCCGCCACATCACGGGTAAATACACCACATACACCTTTCCCACGCGTATGAACGTGCAACATGATGCGGGTAGCCTTTTCACGATTCATCTTAAAAAAGTTCTCTAAAATATGTACCACAAATTCCATAGGAGTGTAATCATCATTCAATATCACAACTTTGTACATCGCAGGTTGCTTGATCTTGGGCTTTGCCTCTTGGACAGCCAACTCATCATCGTGGCGAATTTCTTCTTGATCAGACATACTCGATAGGTAAAGCTATTAAATTAATATTATATACAGCACTATTTTATTGCCTAGTTACAATATCTAAAACGCACCATTTGGCCTACTGAAGGATAGCGTGTAATACATAGTAAGATGGGTGTAATCAGAGTGAGTTTCAAGTACTTTCTATAATATGTTTTAACTAGTTATTACAAGCCATTGAATAATATATAATTAAGGTATATTTAGATTTTTTTTATTTGCGATATTCATTGTTCTTTACTTATTCAATCAGTGCTTTACACAACTACTATTTATTATAAAAACGCAGCTAAATTATGAAGTGGAAACCCCATATAACCGTCGCGGCGGTAATCGAACGCGAAGATAAATTTCTCTTAGTTGAAGAAATGATTGAAGGCACCCCGGTCCTCAATCAGCCTGCAGGTCATTGGGAACCAGGCGAAACGCTAATAGAAGCGGCTAAACGCGAAACCTTAGAAGAAACCGGTTGGGAATTTTACCCCACTGCGCTAGTCGGCATCTATCAATGGCAACACCCACGTAAAGACGAAACATTTCTAAGATTCACCTTCTGTGGAAGTTGCAGTGAAAATCAAATTTCATCTGAGCTTGATGACGGCATATTGAATGCCGATTGGCATCACAAAGAAGATATTCTCGCCTTACCTGAAACCAGAATCAGAAGCACTTTAGTCACAGAAAGCTTAAAGGACTATTTAGCTGGCATACGCAATGACTTAAATATGATGCGTACTATTCATCAGCACTGGTAATTCTCTTCCTGTCCTATTTTCATTTTTAGTTTATGACAGACAAGATAATCGTCGGTATGTCTGGGGGTGTTGACTCCTCCGTCGCAGCCTACCAATTGCACAAGCAAGGCTTCAATGTTGAAGGCTTGTTCATGAAAAATTGGGAGGAAGATGACGATGAAGAATATTGTTCCGCATCGGTCGATCTTGCCGATGCACAAAGCATCTGCGATCAAATTGGCATACCCTTACATACCGTTAATTTCTCTAGTGAATACTGGGACCGTGTATTCGAATATTTTCTAACTGAATATAAAGCCGGCCGTACGCCAAACCCAGACATCATCTGCAATAAAGAAATTAAATTCCGCGCGTTTCTAGATCATGCGCTTAATTTAGATGCGGATTACATCGCTACCGGACATTATGCAAACTGTGAGATATCAGAATACGAAGCATCTTTATCTAAAGGTTTAGATGCAAATAAAGATCAAAGTTATTTCCTACATACCTTAGATCAACAACAACTATCAAAAACACTGTTCCCTATTGGCAAACTAGAAAAATCTGAAGTTCGAGAAATTGCCAAGCAGAATGACTTCGATACATTTGATAAAAAAGATAGCACTGGTATTTGTTTTATCGGTGAACGTAAATTTAGAGACTTTCTGAAAAATTACATCCCTGCACAGCACGGCGAAATCAGAACTTTAGATAACAAGAAAATAGGCGAACACGAAGGCGTTATGTTCTACACCATAGGACAGCGCCAAGGTTTAGGCATAGGTGGCCAGAGTGAGCATTCAGAACAACCTTGGTATGTTAGCGATAAAGATGTGGATTCAAACTACCTCTATGTTGTACAAGGACATGAACATGAGTCTTTGTATCACTCCAAATTATTAACACAAGAGTTTCACTGGATAGCGGGTAAACCAGCTAGTTCTTTAGATAAATTAAAAGCTAAGACTCGTTATCGTCAAACTGATCAAGCATGTACAATTCATTCAGTTGCTGAAAATCATTATGAAATAACGTTTAATGAACCACAATGGGCCATCACTCCCGGGCAAAGCGTAGTACTGTATCAGGGCGACACATGTCTAGGTGGCGCTATTATTGAAGAACGTTTTAAGTAAACAGGTTGTTATTTACATGTTCACTATATCTAATGATCAAACCATCGCGCTTGCAGGCTTATATCAGTCTTTAGCACTAGTACAGAATATCGCATGGGAAGGCGACGCAACTCACTCTTGCATGGTACCCACGATTGAAAGCATATTAAAACTAGACGCCGATCAATACATAGATGTATATGGCTCAATCAATAATCTTCAACTCGGTATCCAGACACTCAAAATAGCCTTGCAGAATAAAAGCGAAAAACATGCAGTAGAACGTACCCGCTATGCAATTAATCTTATGTACCTTGCTTCTAAATTTGCAGTTAACCCAAATACAGTATCTTCTCTTGGTAGTCAGCTTGAACGCATCAGTAATCAATATGATTCGGTTGCCGAATCCCTCGATGAAATCACCCAAGATCTAGGTGGCTTATACCGCGAACATATAAGCCCTCTGGGACCGAAAGTGATTATTGAAGGCGATCCCGTGTATTTAAAGATGGATCAAAATGCCAGCAAAATTCGCGCACTACTCTTAGCCGGTATGCGGGCCGTGATTCTCTGGAAACAAGCCAATGGTAAGCGCTGGACCCTATTACTAGGAAGAAAATCACTTTTGGATAATATTCTTGCCTTAGAACAACGCATATAACACTGATAAAAAGCCTATACATACCTCCAGTTACCACTTACAGGCAGTTATTTTTTATCCATAAATGATTGATAATCATGCTCCTTTTGACCCCCAGCTTGATCACAAGCTAAACAGATTTAAACGTATTGCTGAGGAGCCTGCATGAGTAACAGTTTTGACACCAAATCCAACCTGGATGTTAATGGAAATTCCTATGAAATATTTAATGTAGGTAAATTACCTCAAGCTGAACATCTACCCTATTCCATTAAAATCTTACTCGAAAATCTTCTGCGTTATGAAGATAACAAAACCGTTACTAAACAAGATATAGAAGCGATTTTAAATTGGGACTCTAAAGCAGAGCCAAGTAAAGAAATTGCCTTCCGTCCAGCTCGCGTATTAATGCAAGACTTCACCGGTGTACCTTGTGTTGTAGATTTAGCTGCAATGCGAGATGCAATGAAAAAGCTCGGCGGTGACCCAGAAAAAATTAACCCTTTGCAACCAGCAGAAATGGTAATCGATCACTCAGTACAAGTAGATAACTACGGTACAGATGATGCGATGGACTTAAATGAAAAATTAGAATTTAGTCGCAACAAGGAACGTTATAGCTTCTTAAAGTGGGGACAAAACGTATTCTCTAACTTTAAAGTAGTTCCTCCTGGCACAGGTATTGTGCATCAAGTGAACTTAGAATATTTAGCACGCGTTATCTTCTCTAAAGAACAAGATGGAAATACTCAAGCGTATCCTGACTCAGTAGTCGGTACCGACTCACACACCACAATGATTAACGGCGTAGGTGTTTTAGGTTGGGGTGTAGGCGGAATTGAAGCAGAAGCTTCTATGTTAGGCCAGCCGATTTCTATGCTTATCCCTAAAGTGGTTGGCTTTAAACTTACCGGCAAGCTTCCTGAAGGCGCAACGGCAACCGACTTAGTTTTAATTATTGTTGAAATGCTTCGTAAGCATGGCGTAGTTGGAAAGTTTGTAGAATTTTATGGTGAAGGTTTAGATGTATTGCCACTTGCTGACCGTGCAACCATCGCAAACATGGCACCAGAGTACGGTGCTACCTGCGGTATCTTCCCTATTGATGCTGAAACCATTCGTTATCTAGAGCAAACAGGCCGTGACCCACAAGCCGTTGCACTAGCTGAAGCCTATGCAAAAGAAACTGGTATGTGGCGTGAAGGCGTTCGTGACGATGTTAACTTCAGTGAGAATATTGAATTAAACCTTGCAGATGTAGTGCCGAGCATTTCTGGCCCTAAACGCCCACAAGATCGTATTTCGCTTTCAGAATCTAAACCTGCTTTTGTAAGAGATATTGCTGCACTAAAAGAAGAGCGCGATATTCAAAGTAAAGGCAATGTTGAAATCGAAATCAACGGTAAAAAAGAAACCTTATCAGATGGTGCAGTAGTACTCGCTGCAATCACCTCATGCACCAATACTTCCAATCCAAGCGTAATGCTTGGTGCGGGTTTAGTTGCACGTAAAGCCGCTGCATTAGGCGTGAAAGTAAAACCATGGGTAAAAACTTCACTAGCACCAGGATCACGTGTTGTAACGGAATATTTAGAAAACGCAGGTGTAATGGAAGATCTTAAAGAACTTGGCTTCCACGTAGTTGGATACGGATGCACAACCTGTATCGGTAATTCTGGCCCTCTTCCTGAGCCTGTAGCGAATGCGATTACTGGAAATGACTTAGTCACTACTTCAGTTATTTCAGGCAACCGTAACTTTGAAGGCCGTGTACATGCCCTTATCCGCATGAACTATCTTGCTTCTCCACCACTTGTAGTGGCATATGCTATTGCTGGCCGTATGGATATCGATGTTTATAGCGAACAGCTAGCAGAAGACAAAGACGGCAACCCAGTATTCTTGAAAGATATCTGGCCAACCCAACAAGAAGTCACAGATGTTGTGTCTAACTTCTTAACCACCGAACAATATGTGAAGTCATATCAAGATGTATTCCATGGCGAGAGCAATTGGAACAACTTAGATGCGGCAGATAGCAATTTGTACGCATGGGATGACTCAACTTATATCAACAATCCGCCATATTTTGAAGGTATGACTAAAGACATCAGCGATGTTTCAGACATCCACGGTGCACGTGTATTGGCATACTTAGGCGACTCAGTAACCACTGACCACATCTCGCCTGCTGGTGCGATTGCAGCAGACAGTCCTGCTGCAAAATACTTACAAGAGAAAGGTGTTAAACCATCTGACTTCAACTCATACGGTTCACGTCGCGGTAACCATGAAATCATGATGCGCGGCACCTTTGCTAACATTCGTTTACGCAACAAAATGGCTCCAGGTACTGAAGGTGGTGTGACGTTGCATCAGCCAAGCGGCGACCTAATGTCTATCTTTGATGCAGCGATGAAATACAAAGAAGAAAAAGTACCCACCATAATTCTTTCAGGTAAAGAGTATGGCTCAGGTTCATCTCGTGACTGGGCAGCTAAAGGCCCTAGTCTTCAGGGTGTAAGCGCTGTTATTGCTGAAAGTTACGAGCGTATTCACCGCTCTAACTTAGTTGGCATGGGCATTCTTCCCTTGCAATACAATGATGGTGACAATGCTGAGAGCTTGGGCTTAACTGGCAAAGAAGTTTTCAACATTACCGGTTTGCAAAATGGTGCAGCAAAGTCTGTAACCGTAACCGCAACATCTGAAGATGGTAGCGAAAAGTCATTTGATGTGAATGTTCGCATCGATACACCACAAGAAGTGGAGTACTACCAAAATGGCGGAATTCTACATTATGTGTTAAGACAACTAGCTGCTTAAAAGCTTGTAATACACCTTTAAAGGCCGCGTAATGAATTATTACGCGGCCTTTTTATTTCTGAAATAAAGTAAACACTTCTTCATAGTGACGACCACTATGAATAGAGAAAGCGAAGCTCTGGCATAATGAATTGCCGCGCCGCATACTCTCCTCGCAATGACAATTAATAGCTATGCGCACTAACAATTTAATTCTCGGATGTGTTTTTGCCATGTTTGCAGAACTTTGTTTCGTTGGTATGGGTTCATTAGTTAAACTGCTTTCTGAAAACTTGCCCAGTCAAAATGTTCTGTTTTTTAGAAATCTATTTGGCTTGCTAGTCCTTTCGCCCCTAATATTTAAACTAGGAGTAAAAACACTAAAAACTGACAAGCTAAAATGGCATTTCTTACGTTCATTGTCAGGTGTTTCTGCAATGTATTGTTTCTTCTATGCTTTATCTGAATTGCCACTAGCTGATGCGATGCTACTAAAAATAAGCGCGCCACTATTTATTCCTATCATTGCCTTTATCTGGTTAAGTGAACATATTTCCTTACGCGCCATTATGGCGATAGTGATTGGATTCCTAGGTGTAATTCTTGTTTTAAAGCCGACTGGAGCGGTGCATATCGCGTCGCTTGCGGGCTTAATGGGTGGCGCTTTAGCCGCACTGGCTAAAGTAACGATTAGACGAATATCTAACACTGAGCCTACTAGCCGAATCGTTTTCTATTTTGGATTAATCAGCTTAACCATTTCTGTCATTCCCATGTTTTGGTTTTGGCAAAACCCTAACAGCAGAGAATGGGGACTACTTATATTATTAGGTGCCTTTGGTACATTTGGGCAGTTATTCCTAACTAAAGCCTATGCATTAGCCCCAGCAAGTAGAATTGCACCCTTTACCTATTCGTCTATTTTATTCGCTGGCATCATCGGTTGGGTATTTTGGGATGAAATTATTACCTTACTCACAGTATCGGGTGCATTTTTAATTATTTTAGCAGGCATCCTCATCATCCAAGAAAAGAGAGCATCAACCTCGGCGATTGAAGACTAGCGAAAATTTTCTCTCAACCAATCAATGAGCATATTTGAAAAACAGAAATTTTAAACCTAATAACTTAAAACTTTAAAATCTGCCGCAATTTTATTCCAGTTCATTTTTTGAATTTTTTCAAATAATTCATAGTCGAACCCTCTTTTCCCTACAGACGACCTCTTAAAAAATATCCGATACATTTTCTCAGTGCCTTTTTCGGCGAAGCAATACATTACATCCCCCACATCAGGCGAATCTTCAGAGACCAACTCAACTGACTCCCAATCAACCGTGCCTTTATTGCTCATAACTTCCTTAATGACATCCATAAATATCATATTGCACAACTTTACTTGTGTGGAATCAATTTGCTGAGTTTTCATAGTTAATAATTTATATTTTTATGAAAAGATACAAATAAAGGTTGTTTGTAGTAAATAGCCAACAATTTTCAGTTCAACCTACAATATTTTAATTGCTTATACATTATTTTGTACAAACGGGCATTAAATTGGTTGGATATTAGCTGTAACTTTGCAGAACATTTTTCATCTAAAGGCTTGTGATGTTCTGAAAACTCATTTATGAGCTCGATATATAACTCACAAATAGAGGTTTCATTTTCATAATTTCTTTTTTTTCTATAGTAATTAGCTGCTTGTAGAAAATAGTCTGTGGATGGCATAACGTCTAAATCTACATAATCTTGAATTTCTAAGCGACACTGCCTAATTGTTTCCTCAATGCCGTAACTTTTACCAATCAGACGGCTAGCAGATTTGAGCCAATGAACTAGATAAAACGAATATCTTATCAAACCAGCTGAGAAACCTTCCCTAATAAGCGTTCAGTCTCATATGGCTTCTCAAAGAAACCAGCCGCACCTAATTCAAGTGCTTTTTCTCGATGACTTATTTTCTTACTTGCAGTTATAAAGATTACCGGTGTACTTTGGGTTGCGGTCAACTCCTGCATCGTTTCAGCGACGGCCAAGCCATTACCGCCAGGCATAGCGATATCCATAATGACTAAATCAGGATTGTTTTGAACAGCAGACTTTATGCCCATTACAGCATCGTATGCTAAAACTGTTTCATACCCCATTGAACGCAGTCGAATCTCTAAAGATTTCGCAATACGTTTATCATCTTCAATTACTAATACCCGCTTCATTTTGACACTCCTTTGTAAAATTTACCGCATTAATAGTTCCATTAATTAATGCTAAATTAAGCTATTAACCTTAGTCAGTAACAAATCTGCATCATATGGTTTTTCAAAAAATCCAGCAGCGCCCATTCCCATTGCTTTCTCCTTTAAACCAATTTTCTTACTAGCGGTTACAAAAATAATTGGAATACCGGCTGTATCTACAAGATTATTAAATCGTTCAGCCAAAGAAAATCCATCGCCACCTGGCATGGAAATATCTAATAAAATTAAATTAGGCTTAAAGGCTTTAGCACTAGAAACCGCCACTACCGCATCATGGGCAGCTTTTACCTCATAGCCACATGACTTTAATCGAATGCTTAATGCCATAGCGATTTTTTTATCATCTTCAATGATCATTACTTTTTTCATATTGCTTGTTCCTGAATTAACGTATCTAAATTAACTTCCTGAATGAGTGAATTCATACCTGTATCCTCATCGTGAATAGGTAAAGTAAAAGAGAATTCACTGCCTTTACCCACCAGACTATTAACGGATATTTTTCCATCATGAAGGTTTACCAGCTCCCTACAAATATTAAGCCCCAGCCCTAATCCACCCAAACTAGTAGAGGTTTCATTTGCACTTTGCTCTGGGTTAACCTGATATAAACGATCAAATATACTTTTTAAATCTACGGGAGAAATACCACAGCCATTATCAAAAATCGTAATTTTGATAAACTCAGATTTATCGGATTCAATTTCTGCCGTAACATATACTTTCCCATTATGGTCTGTAAATTTAATCGCATTATTAATTAAATTCGTTAAGATCTGTTCAACACGGTTTGGATCCATATAAACGTCAGGCAAGTCATCAGCAAAATGTGCTGTAAGTTCGATCGACTTATATTTAGCAATGACCTTCATAGCCGCTATCACTTTGTTAATTACAGTGCCTATATTATTGGGTTCAAGCTCGACGCGCAATTTTCCTGTTTCTAGACGAGTCACATCTAGCAAATCATTCACACCATTAGCCATTTGCATACAGCTGTCTTTTATAATTTGTAAATATTCACTCTGATCATCATTAATTTCTCCTGATATGCCATCTAACATTATGCATGCAAATTCTTTAATAGAAGTTAGTGGAGTTTTCAGTTCATGCGAAACAGTTTGATAAAATCTTTGAATTTCATCGTGCTTGCGTGTTAGCTCACGATTTTTTTCTTCAAGTCGGTGGGTTTGCTTTTCAATGGCTTTGCGTAAATGAAACTTTTCAACTGCATTACCAATCGTTCTTTTCAATGACTCAGTTGAAACCACACGCTTAGGTAAATAGTCTGTAGCACCTGCACGTAATGCATCTGCTGCAACGGTTTCGTTACCCTGCCCTGTTAACATGATTACGGGAATTCGAGTTTTTGTTTTTTTATCTAATAGATTCAAAAACTCAACGCCATCAAGGTCAGGAAGATTGTAATCTAATAAGATGCAATCAAAGTCATCTGTATTGCATACTTTTATACCTTCTTCACCAAGCCCTAATTCTGAAAACTCATAACCTTGTTTATAGTCATCAATTAAATATTGTTTATATAGCTCTCGGTCAGCAGGGTTATCATCGATAACCAACACTTTTAAACTATCTTCGGTACGTGGACCGAGGTGAATACTCTCCATATTGGCATTTATTCCTGTCATAAATACAAGCTCATTCCTTAAGCAGGTTGATTTTTAGAAAATAGTAAAGCAGCTCAATAACTTATATCGGCAATATGCTTGAACTCTTTAGAAGAATTAAATGGCTAAAATACAGTAACTTACTGTTGAGCATCCACAAGGACGAGAGTATTACGCAATTTGGTAATTAGAATTTGTACAGATTAATCATAATAGAGTGATTTTTTATTAGTCTGATAGCGCATCACACTTTGTCCGAGGTATTTTGACTAGGGTAAACCAGAAGTCAGTCATCTTGTGTATGGCTTGCTGAAATTGATCAAAATCGACAGGTTTTTTAATATAACAACTTGCAAACTGATTGTATGCAGAAAGTATGTCACTTTCTGCTTCAGAGGTTGTAAGTATAACCACTGGCAAGCATTTCAAGCTGGGATTACTCTTAATTTTGACCAAAACATCTTTGCCATCAATTCCAGGCAGGTTTAGATCGAGTAAAATTAAATCTGGTTTTATGGAATTACTGTATTCGCCTTTCTTATACAAATATTCAAGTGCTTTTTCGCCTGTATTGACCACATGGACATCAACATGAATCTTCGCATCGCGTAGAGCCTCTACTGCCAAATCAGAGTGCGCTGGATTATCCTCAACAAGTAAAATGTTGCAAGGTTTCATATTCAGTTCAGAATCCATTCTATATACCCTCTAATAAATTAAGCGGCTTGCTTTTGCGAATTAATTTGTTCATATATTTCACGGGCAGGCAATGTAAATACAAATGTTGAACCCTCATTTGGTTTAGATTCAATGCTTATTTCTCCCTCATGCCGCTCTATAATTTTTTTACAAATTGATAAGCCTATACCCGTACCTGTATATTCACTGAAGGAATGTAAACGTTTAAATATTTTAAAAATACTGTCATGAAACTTTTCATCAACACCTATTCCATTATCTCTAACCTTAAAGACCCACATATCATTTGCTTTTTCTGCATGTATTTTAATTTCAGGAGAATCGTTTTTATTATACTTGATACCATTTTTAATCAGATTTTGGAAAACTATGCTCATTTGCGACGCATCTACGTAAAGGAAAGGCAGTTCATCCCATGTTACTTTGGCGTTTCTCTCAGTAGCTCTTATTTGCAAATCTTGCATCACCCCTGTTAGTATCTTATGAGAACAGTGCCATTTCATTTCATTTTTATTTGTTTCTATTCGAGAAAATTTTAAAAGACCTTCTATTAGTGCTTGCATACGGCTGCATCCATCCACCGTATAATCAATATATTTATCTGCATTAGAATCAAGTTTTCCTTTATACCGTTTTGATAATAACTGCACATAGCTACTTATTACTCGCAGTGGTTCTTGTAAATCATGCGAAGCAACATATGCAAATTGTTCAAGTTCTTTATTAGAACTGTATAATTTGCCTATTAATTGCTTTTGTTTTTCTTTGGCTTTACGCAGTTCAAGTAGATTTACAATATTATCTGCAAGTATTTTTAAGGTCTTTTCTTGTCTGCTAGTAATCTTTCTGGCGATAGTATCAATTACACATAAAGTACCTAAACTATGCCCTGACGGTGTATTTAATGGACATCCTGCATAAAACTTAACGTTAGGTGCAGCAGTGACTAAGGGATTGTCAATGAATCTCTCATCAGTATCAGCATTATCAACAATTAAAATTTTATCAGGCTCCAGGATAGCGTGAGCACAAAAAGCAAGATCTCTACTAGTTTCAGTTACTTCCAAACCAGTTTTTGATTTGAACCACTGTCTATCGTTATCTACTAAACTAATTAGTGCGATAGGCGTATCGCATATAAAAGAAGCCAGCTGAGTGATATCGTCATACTCTTTTTCAGGGAGAGAATCTAAAATGTTATAGCTATTGAGGGCTTCGATTCTTTGTTTTTCATTTTTGGGTTTGGGGGCAATTTCCATTTTCTGCCAATTTCCTCGCTTTGTTATAGCTTTATAGAACGGCAGATAATGGAATTAGTTAAGCGCCTTAATTATATAAATCGATAAAAGCATTGATTTGCTGTAGATATTTTATAAATAGCTAGATAATTACTGTTGTGCAGCTATATATATTGCCAGAAATGAGGGTGCCAAAGCAGGTTCAGAAGCCTAGCCTATTTATCTACTATGTACCGGATAATCTCTTCACTAAAGAATAAAAACAGTTCCCCATCTTCTATGGCGTTCACAAGTCTCTATCACTTAATAAAGCTACATCAATAGTCAGTTGTTTCAAATATCTTCAGTTGAAACTTTGATTTGGCTGAAACTTCAAAACTCTCGCCGCCATGAATCGTTTCCCATTCACTATTAGGTAAAAGAACCTCTAACTTTCCAGACATAATCTCCATCAGCTCTTTATCATCAGTATTAAACTCATATTCACCTGGCAGCATAATTCCCAATGTTTTGTGGGATCCATCTTGAAAGATTACTGAGCGACTTGTTACCTGCCCATCAAAATAAACATTAGCCTCACGAACCACCGATACATTTTCAAATTCAGACATATTTTATATTCCGTTAGTACTTTTAGTGTTAGATAGAAGCCTGCACACACCGTAGCAGGCCGTAATCATAGACACCTTCCAATGCCTCATAGACAGGTTTTAAACGCCTTTCTTCATCATCTCCGAATGATTCAATAGCAAATACGATTTCATCATATTTTTGTTCATCTAATTCAAGCACTTCTTTGACATCTAATAAGCCTGTTTCAATTGCAGCTGATAAATGTGTATACACCGTCGTACTGGTTAGCTGACGTTCCTTAATGATCTGATCTATGGTTTTACCTTGTTGATAAAGCATCAGTGTTTCATTTACCGTTTGCGATAGATTATTATCTAATAACTCGGTTAACGGGTATTTAGCTATTTCATCAATAAACTTTTTACCAAAACGCGCCAGCTTCTGTTCACCGAACCCTGTTATCCTACTCATATCATTTAAACTAGCCGGGCGAATCTTTAACATCTCATGCAATGTCGCATCATGAAATATCACATAAGGCGGCACGCCTGCCTTTTCCGCCAAAGACAACCTAAGTGCACGCAAAGCTTCCCAAAGCTCTTCATCTTGTGGTCGTATTGCCTGTTTGTCTTTCTTACTTGATATCTGCTTTTCTTGTTTTTCCATCTTGCGTAGCTGCAGGGTTTGTTCGCCGCGCAATATGGGCCTGCATTTCTCGGTTAACCGTAAGGCACCATGTCGTTCAATATCGATTTCTAAAAACCCTAAAGCAATGAGTTGGCGCATCATCACGCGCCATTCTGCAGTAGAAAACTCTTTGCCAATTCCAAAAGTACTGAGTTGGTTATGGCCATTACGTTGGATACGATCATCTTCTTTGCCAAGCAGAATATCGACAATGTAATTCACACCAAAGCGTTGTTCCGTACGATACACACAAGACAATGCCATCTGTGCCGCCTGAGTCGCTTCCCATTTTTGTGGTGGACGCAAACAATTATCGCAATTTCCACATGAATCACTCGTGGATTCATCAAAATACTCCAATAAGACATGACGACGGCAACTGACTAATTCACATAAACCCAGCATCGCTTCTAATTTGTGATGCTCAACGCGTTTATGGGTTTCATTCGCGTTGGAGTTCTGACTGAATTTTCGCAGTGTGATTACATCTTGCAAACCAAATGCCATCCAAGCATTCGCATCTAAACCATCTCTTCCTGCGCGACCAGTTTCTTGGTAATACGCTTCAATACTTTTAGGTAAATTCAGATGCGCAACAAAACGTACATCGGGTTTATCAATTCCCATACCAAAGGCAATTGTAGCTACAATAATTACCCCTTCTTCACGTAAAAATCGGCGTTGATTTTCTTGTCGTACCTCGGCAGATAAACCCGCGTGGTAAGGCAATGCTACTCGACCCAGATCACTTAACCATTCTGCTATAGAATCTACTTTTTTGCGTGACAGGCAATATACAATTCCAGCATCTTCTGCATGATTGTCTGTTAAAAATTCCCAGAGTCGCTGCTTAGAGTTGCCACCATCACTGATAGCATAATGAATATTCGGTCGATCAAAGCTGTCTATAAAAACATTGGCTTGCTCTAACTGCAGTTGCGTAATAATTTCTTCGCGGGTGCGCTGATCAGCCGTGGCGGTAAGTGCAATTCTTGGAGTATTCGGGTAGCGCGTATGAATTTGCTTCAAGCGTTGATATTCTGGCCTGAAATCATGCCCCCACTGAGAAACACAGTGAGCTTCATCTATTGCGAATAATGATATGGTCGTTTGATCCATTAACTGCATCATTCTCTTGGTCAACAAGCGCTCTGGTGCAACATAGAGGACATCCAACTCGCCATTGATTAATTTTTGCTCAACGGCAGAAGCTTCATTGTATTCAAGACTGGAATTCAAGAAAGCCGCTTTCACGCCAAGTTGCTTAAGCGCATCTACTTGATCTTGCATTAAGGCTATCAACGGTGAAACGACAATTCCCGTGCCATCACGAACTAAAGCTGGTATTTGATAACAGAGTGACTTACCACCACCCGTAGGCATTAGAACCAGTGAATCATCCCCTTGCAGCAAAGCATTAATAATTTTCTCTTGGGATGGTCGAAATTGTTGAAAACCAAATGTTGATTTTAAAATTTCGTGAGCGCGCTGCAGCAAAGTGGAGACTGTCTTATAAATTTATTGGAAAAGTATTATGACTGATAAGCGAGATAAGTTGAATTTAATTAATCAGTACAATGTAGATCAAAATATGACTGTATAATGATCGATAAAGTCAGCGCCAATCATACCCACACTCAGCTATGAAAAATCGAGAACCTGAAAAACTAATAAAAAAACATGAGAAATTGACTCATACCGATGTGATGAAGGTCAATTCACATGTGCAAAGAGAAAAAGACGGATGGTTTCTTAATACTTTAATGATCGATGGTTGTGATGCACCCTTTCGCTATAAACGCAAAAAGAAATACAAAAACCTACAAGGTCAACGAGTAAATCTGACCTATTACCCTAGCTCTGAAAATGTTGCCGGCATGAATATGGAAGTTATGAATGTTATAAGAGTAAAAATATCCTAATTCATTCAACACTTATCATTATGGTCCGTATTGAAATGGTGAGGCTAAGCCAGCTTTTCCACTTTGATTCCACGTATTCCCATTGTCACTGTATGTAGCCTTTTTAGATTCATGTACAACAATCGGATTGCCTGGCGCTACTGCTAGTGGTGGATCGGTAACAATTACATTATTACCACCCGCACCTTCCATGGGATACATATCGTATTCACCGATACCTTCAAACACTAAATGTTTTTTAGTCGCAGTGCTTTCAAATGTAATCTTGGCTTTCTTTGCACTCACTACTTCTCCAACGAGACCTGCAATAACCGCTAGATGCCCACCGCCTTCTCCACTCCAAAGTGAGCAAATGGCATTAAATTGATCTTCACTTGCATCTTCATCCACATACAAAGCAAGTTTCCAATTTCCTTCTGTTAAGTTACCAGGAGCATGTAACCAAACACCAACCTTTACACCATCAAGAGAAATATCATTACAATGACCTTTTTCAATATGCCAACCAATCATGGCTTCACAAAATCCATCAGTAGGATCTTTTAATAATATACACGGGCATATATTTTCACAGTTACAGGTTTCAAAGTATTTTCCTTCAACTTTCCAATTTTCTATAGCCATAGTGCAACCTACTTTATGAAGATGAATAACAAGATATGATATGAATTATAAGGCCTAATAAACCCTATTTAATAGTGTTACCGATAGAAAATGCAAGCTAATTACTCCATAATATTAATAGAGCAGAAACAAAGACTTAGTTTATTTGAAACATGTTTAACGAACAAATCGAAACAAATGCATTAAACCCCAGAGACAAAAAAATAGTCATCACCGGATTATTTATCGTATCTGCGGCAGGTTGGCTATATATGTTCTACATGGCATGGGCGATGGAAAACATGCACTTAGTCGATATGTGGATGCCACCACGTGGCGGCACAAGAGCCTGGACAGGGTTTGATTTCTTCATGCTGTTTCTAATGTGGTTCACCATGATGATCGCCATGATGACACCCACTGTTGGGCCGATGGTGATGATGTTCACCACGGTGAATAAATCAAAAAAACAAAAGCAACAACCTTACGCACCCACTTCAATATTTTTATTAGGCTATCTACTTGCTTGGGGATTATTCAGTGTAGTGGTTAGTCTTATTCAATGGCCGTTACATGAAGCTGGCTTACTTAATCCAATGATGGATAGCCGAAGCTATTTGCTCAGTGGAGGCATTCTAATACTTGCAGGTTTATATCAATTTACTCCTCTCAAAGATGTTTGTTTAAATCAATGCAGAACACCACTCGGTTTTATCATGACGGCGTGGAAAGAAGGTCATATAGGCGCATTAAAAATGGGGTTTCACCATGGAATTTTTTGTGTGGGTTGTTGCTGGGCATTAATGCTCATTTTATTTGCAGTTGGTGTAATGAATATGCTTTGGGTGATACTCATTACAATTTTTGTGTTACTTGAAAAAGCTTTACCTTTTTCACCCATAACAATGCGAGCGACAACAGGATTAGGTTTAGTGGTTTGGGGTGGATATTGGTTGTCACGCTATCCTTGGTAAACTTCTTAAAAACCGAATTTCTGTCCTATTAAGGCTAATTTAAAAGCATCTGTCCCAATTTCTCGACACACATCTTAGCGCTTAAATAGCGATATACTTTAATACGTTAAATTATCCATGTTCTACATTTCCGAAAAATTGCTGCCATATACATACAAACTTTTCAGGATACATAATAAAAGACCCCGTCTTGATAGCGAGGTCTTTTATTATAAATAGATTAGATGGATTTATTTAAAATAAGTCAGTGACTAGATCCAGATTATTGTCTGCTTGCGTATTCTTTTCACAAGACCAACCCCACGACTCATGTTTTTCAATGAACTCGCGCGTCTTATTTTCACAATAGCCGATCTCAGATTGTGCACTCCATAAAGTTTGTGCGCCTTCTCCTTTGTCATAATTTACTTCACAAGGTATTTGGTTTTGATCATCTTCGTACGTAATACTAATAACTCGCATAGCATCACCATTTGTACAAACGTGTTCTTCGCCAGCAAAAGCGTTGAAACAGAAAAATAAAAGCGGAATAAATAAAATAGTTGAAAGGTATTTCATGATGTTAGTACCTCCATTCCTTTTGAGATATCAACATTGTTACGCTAATGCGTCAGGCATTCCAGCGAGCGATCTACCGTTAGCCCATAGTAATTCAGCCGCTTAGTTAGTTTCCCCTACATATAATATGCGAAGGAACACCTGTGTAATACATACGCAGCAATTTCTACCCGCAAGATTCACGCTGCACCTGTTTGTTTGAAGCAGAAAATGCCGAAGCAGTTAAGAAAGTTAACGAAGATGCATCGATACCCTTTGATATCATCGAAGAAGTATTGGATTTAAACCCTTAGAATTTGAACTCAGTATTATCTGACTAATTAATCGTTAGGCTTAAAAGTTATTAACCTAACAATTACTTGAATTATTTAACTGAATTCAAACCTCGTTTGCTGGTTGCCTAATGATATTGATATCATTTTCCAACTTATTGTTTGCAAGCTCATCTGCAGCCGCATTAATTTTATCAGCCATTGCCTTTATAGATTCTACAATTGCATATTCTAATGGCACTGAGTCGTGGCTATGCATTGAAATATGAACGATATTAGACTCTAAGTTTCTTAGATCATCGACCATCTCATCTGCAGCACCGATTTCTTTTTTACGCATTTCTAGAATACTTCTGTGTATAACTCTTTCTTCATCGAGATAATCCTTAATCAGATTATCTTCAATATTTACTTCACTATTTTCGATATTTTCTAAGAATGGACGTGAATAGCATAAGACTAATGCAATTTTTAAAGCCATTTTAATGCTGTAACTTAATTGCGTGTAAGAGCTTGGCCCATTTTCCAAAATATAATCAGCAAAATGCGATAAAAGTCGCATATCAACTTTTATAAGATAAGCCCTATAAAGTTCAGGATAATCTTTTAGGCCCATGCCACACACCTAATAATCAGAAGATTGTTAATAAAGCAATATTAATTACAAATAAACTATCTCAACAAAGTCATTGTCATGCTCAATAGCATTCTTAACCCAAACTCTATTTGGGCTATTATTAAGAGCATAAAACCCACATAAAAGTTCAAAGTTTGATACTAGTTAACTAAAGCTTATATTAAGTCGGATACATTGCGAAAATTCTCAAGCGCTTCTGGATTGGCTAAAGCATCAATGTTCTTGACCGGTCTATTATGAATCACATTGCAAACTGCCAATTCGACAATTTTACCGCTTATAGTACGGGGAATATCATCTACTTGAATTATTTTTGCAGGCACATGTCGTGGTGATGTATTTTTTCGAATAAGTTGTTTAATTTCATTTTTCAGATCTAAATTTAATTCAACACCCTTTCTTAATTTTACAAATAATATGATTCTTGTATCCCCTTCCCATTCTTGGCCTACGACGATACTTTCCAATACATCATGAAATTTCTCTACTTCTCGGTAAATCTCTGCTGTTCCAATACGAACTCCGCCAGGATTAAGCACTGCATCTGATCGACCATAAATAATCATCGTACCTCGATCGGTGAGTTCAGCATAATCACTATGTGCCCATGTGTTTGGAAATTTAGCAAAATAGGCATGATTAAATTTTGTATTGTCACTATCATCCCAAAAATATATTGGAATAGAAGGAAAAGGTTTGGTGCAAACCAATTCACCTTTTTCATTCACAACAGATTTACCATCATCGTTAAATACTTCAACACTTAACCCTAAACCACGACACTGAAGTTCTCCGCGATAAACTGGCAAGATCGGATTACCTATTTGAAAACATGAAACAATATCTGTGCCTCCCGATATTGATGATAACTGAACATCAGTTTTTATTTTTTCATAAACATAATCAAATTGCTCAGGCATTAAAGGTGATCCGGTTGAAAGAATTGCCTTAAGCTTAGTAAGCTTATGACTCAGCATAGGCTCCAATTTTTCTTTTTGAATAGCAGCCAAATACTTAGCGCTTGTTCCAAAAATAGTAATATTTTCTTGATCTGTCACATCAAAAAGTTGGGTGCTAGCTGGATAAAATGGTGACCCATCATATGTAACAATCGTTGCTCCAGTGGCTAATGCTGCGACTAACCAATTCCACATCATCCAACCACAAGTTGTGAAATAAAATACAACATCACTTTTGGTTACATCTATGTGCAACATATGCTCTTTAATCAGTTGGATGAATGTGCCACCACACCCATGAACGATGCATTTAGGCTTTCCAGTCGTGCCTGAGGAATATAATATAAAGAGTGGGTGATCAAAATCTACATACACATACGGTATGGTGTCGAAGTGATTATCAATAAAGTGATCGAATAATATCGAATTATCAATATTCGTTAGATCGGGGTCTAATTCAAGAAACGGAATTACAACGACTTTCTTAATGCTCGATATACCTTGGCTTAGAGTAACAATATTATCGATACGGCTAATTTCTTTGCCCTGATATGAATAACCATCTGCTGTAATTAAAATGGTGGGCTCTATTTGACCAAAGCGATCTAACACCCCCCTAACACCAAAGTCTTCAGAACATGATGACCAGACAGCACCTACTGCAGTGGTTGCCAACATGCTTATGACAGTTTCAGGTATATTGGGCAAATAACCTGCAACGCGATCTCCTGGCTTTACTCCGCATTCAATGAGCGCATGCGACATGCGTGCCACTTTGTTACGTATCTGTTTAAAATTAAGTGTCGAACGTTGAGGTCTTTCACTGCGACCAATTATAGCCAGTTGAGCATCCTCTGCTTGTAGAAGATTTTCAGCAAAATTAATTTTGCTGCCTACGAACCATTTTGCACCAGGTAATTTATCACCATCTACAAGGACCTTATCGTATGATTTATTATACTTAACATCACAAAATTCCCAGATAGCTTCCCAAAAGCTTTCAGAGTTATTAATTGACCATTGATAAAGGTCTTGATAATTTTTAATTTCTGGATATTGTTTTTGTAGTGCAGTCATGAAACGCAACATATTGGAGCGTTCAATGCGTGACTTAGAGGGTTCCCAGATCGGATTGGCCACAAATTACTCTTTACACTTTCTTAAATCTTTATGGGATGCAGCATTTTTAAAATACCCATGCATAGCAGAAACAATTAAATAGCAAGATATTGCTGCAAGATCTCACTTTTTTGTATCATTTCGCAGGTTCCTTCTGCAACCAGTTTCCCTTTTTCAAATACAACACAATATTCTGCGAGACTGAATACCATCGGTAGATTTTGTTCCACGATTACAATCGTAGTGCCTTCTCGGCGATTAATTGCACTTAAAGTTGTTGCAATTTGCTCAACAAGAGTCGGCATTATTCCATCAGAAGGCTCGTCTAATAGAATTAGTTTTGGATCTGTCATTAGACCCCGTCCGATAGCCAACATTTGCTGCTCACCACCACTAAGCGTGCCTGCAAGCTGAGTTAGTCTTTCGCTAAGACGAGGGAAATAACTGAGAACTTCCTCGAGCCTATTTCGCTTTCCTCTCCCACCCGCTATTCTTCCCATTTCTAAATTTTCCATAACTGTTAAATCAGGAAATATCCCTCTACCTTGGACTACGGTTGTCACTCCACGATTTGCGCGAACGTGTGGTAATAATTTTGAAATGTCTTCACCGTTTAATTTGATAGTCCCTTCAGTAGGCAAGATTAAACCTGCAAGGCACTTTATTAGCGTAGATTTACCCATTCCATTACGTCCGAGCACACCTACAACTCCACCATCATTTACTTTAAACGATACGTCTCGCAATACCGTGATATTGCCATAGCCAGCGGTTACATTTTCGACTTCTAATTTCATACTAGCTATATATTTCCATGGCCTAAATATATTTCTCGTACTTTTTCATTAGCGGAAACTTGCTCAAATGAGCCTTCCATTAATACGCGTCCAAGATGTAAAACTGTAACTGGTGCGTTAAGGTCACGAATAAAGTTAATATCATGCTCAATTATGATCACTGAAAGCTGGAATTCTTGAGTTAGATGCTTTATTAGACTTGCAGTTGATTCTGTTTCTTCAACTGTCATCCCTGCAGTAGGCTCATCGAGCAATAAAAGCTCAGCTTTAACAGCTAACAATAATCCTATTTCCAACCATTGCCTCTGTCCGTGAGAAAGAAACTTAACTGGTTTATCACTTTCATCTATCAGATGAACCAGCTCTAAAACATCATTAATATTATTTTTCCGATCTTTATAAGGACAATCTGTACCAAGGACTCCTAGTTCGATATTGTCATAGGCCGATAGTTCATCAAAAATAGTAGGAGTTTGAAACTTCCTGGCAATTCCAATTCGTGCGCGTTTAACAACATTTAATTTTGTAATATCCTGATTTTTGTAAAAAATACGCCCTTCATTTGGCTGAAGATGTCCTGAAATCATACTAATGAAAGTTGTTTTACCAGCACCATTTGGACCAATAACACATTGTATTGAACTAGTATTCAGCTTAAAGTTAATAGCTTCATTTGCAATCAGTCCTGCAAAACGTTTGGTGAGTCCTTCTGTACGCAATAAACTGCTCATTGCTTTATTTTTGATTGCAAGTACTTTGACAAATCTGAGATAGCACCTGCAACCCCTCCTTTTAAAAAGACAATCACTAAAATAAAAATGATACCTAGAACAAGTTGCCAATAATCTGGTGTCACTGTGCTTAAATAATTTGAGAGTGAAGCTACTATAATCCCGCCGAGTAAAGCCGCTAGTAAAGATGAACGACCTGCTATAGCAACCCACACTACTACTTCAGTTGAAAACAGTACGCCTCCTAAAGAAGGTGCAACAAAATTAGCGTGCGCACCATAAAGCGCACCAGCAAGACAGGCAATCGCACCAGATAATGCAAATGCACCTGTTTTATATGCAGAAATATTAAAACCCAACGCAGTCATTCTATCTTCGTTTTCACGAATACCGATAAGAACTTTTCCAAATCGATTAGTAGCAAGCCACCTAACAAATGCATACATTGCTATTACTACAGGTAGAATTGCATAGTAAATTGGGATGTCGTTATACAGAGATATTTCTCCAAATGAACCAAAGGTTAAAGACATTCGATCGATATACATTCCATTCCAACCACCTGTGATATCAGATTGACTCACTGCTATTTGCTCAATCATGATGGATAATGCTAAGGTAACTAAAACAAAATACGTCGCTTTAACTCCCGCATTAAATAAGAAATACCCAGTAATCGCTGCAAGTGCACCGCCTACAATAGGGCTAATCAAGATCCCGACATAACCTGAATTAACACCAAAATTGGTTTGCATTGCTAAACCCATGGTATATGCGCCCACCGCAAAAAATGCAGCTTGACCAAAACTAAGTATTCCAACAAATCCCCACAATAGTGCGAGTGACATCGCTAATACACCAAATAGCATGTATTGAGGAAGAATATATATTGGATAACCTGTAATAAATATTGGCAGCAGTGCAAAAATTATGAAAACAATTACTGCAACTTTTTCTTCTGAGAATCTATTGCGTGATTTAATAGTAGTAGATTCAATCCCTTGTTTCTCACTGCGCTGCGTCATGATTGTTTTAATATACCGGTGGGTCTATAGCGCAAGATAACAATGGCTAATAAAAATACGATGGATTGCGCGAATACTTGCTTCGAAAACAATGCGAATATTGTTTCCGCTCCGCCTATAAAGAAGCTACCAATTAAGGTTCCCCCAAGAAGTTGCCCAACACCGCCGACTATGACAACAAAGAACGAACGAACTAAATAAACATTTCCAATATATGGATCAACACTTAGCATAGGACTTATTAATCCACCAGCAAGACCTGCAATTCCGGAACCAATTCCAAATACAAATTTATATGTTCGAGAAACATTTAACCCCAATAAACTCGCAACTTCACGATTTTGTATAAGTGCTCGAATCTTTATTCCCAAATTAGTTCGATAAAACACAAAAGCTGTTGCCCCAATCAGCAATAAAGAGAATAAAGCTATAGCGCCTCTATAAGCAGGAATTTTTATAGTCCCTAAGTCGATGGCTCCTGGCAGTGGATTAGCTACATTACGAAAGTCTGTTCCAAACACGATCTTAATCACTTCCGTCATGATTAAGAAAAATGCCCAAGTAAGTAGAAGAGTATCAAACGGCTTATCGTAAAAATGCCGAATAATAATATGCTCGAGTAATAATCCCACTATAGCAACACCTAATGCCGCTAAAATTACTGCAAGAATAAATGGCACCCCAGCGATTGTTGTGGCCCACGTAAAATAGGCGCCAAGCGTTAACATGGCGCCATGTCCCATATTGATGACTCCTATGAGCCCGTAGATGATTGCTAAACCAAAAGCCGCTAGAGCCAATACAAGCGTAATCAAAGTCGCGTCAACTAAAACGCTTATTATTGTTTCCATGCCAAGCTCGATTGAAAGTTACAAAGAAACAACTAGCTTAGCTATCTCTTACCTACCATGTATGTGTTGCACGCTTAAGATACTTTGTAAAATATCTTAATTAGAGTGGTAAATCACAACGTGCATCTAGCGGTTCAACCGCCGCAAATGATTGAACTTCTTCAAACATATCGTTCACGCTGGTCCAATCGTTTCGAACCTTCATCAAATAAGACGGCACCACTATTTGATGATCAAGCGCACGCATCTTAACTGACCCTTGTGGAGCATCAGCAAATTCAATCCCACCTAATGCATCACGTAACGAATCAGTGTCAACCTTACCGGCTGCCTCAATTGCCATTGCCGCCATATGTGCTGAATTGTACATTGCGACACCGACAGTGTTCATCAATGCGTCTGCACCAAATTTTTTCTTAAAGCGTTCTAGGAATAGCGCATTATTCGGATTCTTAATAGACATGAAATAGTCAAAGCTAACATAGTCTCCACCAGATACTTCAGGTCCTAATCCTGTCGTAACGACTTCTTCATCATCTACAGTCCAAAGCGCAAAATCTTCTTTCATACCAGCAGCTGCAAACTGTTGACGGAAATTAACCGTGTCACTTCCTGTCAAAGAGTGGAAAATTACATCCGCACCTGATTTGCGTATATCGCGCAAAACAGACTCATATTGTGGCGTTCCAAAAGGTATGTAAACCTCACCAACCACTTCGCCACCTAGTTCATCTAGCTTTCGCTTAGTAACAAGGTTTGTTACTTGCGGCCATGCATAATCTGAACCAATCATGAAAAATTTCTTGCCGTATTTTTTCATAATGTACTCTAAATGTGGCC